>JALZBG010000212.1 GCA_030947645.1 Vulcanimicrobiota bacterium
ATGAAATCTTGCCCTTCGAGCTGGAACTCCACGACCATCACGGAACCGCTCGGCCCCGGGCCGGATTCTCCATAACGACTGATATTGTCGATCTTGGAATCTTTAAAAATTGAAACGTAAAAGTTGGCAGCCTCTTCGGCTTTATCATTGAACCACAAAAATGGAATGATTTTTTGCATTACAAAGGCTCTACCTTTCGTACAAACAGCGGAGCAAAATGGGCGCGTAACGGCCACGCTACGATAAGCCACAGCAAAGTCACCAGGATCGGAAATGGAACGAGCGGTTGCGGCCACATCGTGATGTGAAACGTGAGGATATTTGCAATTACTGCCGCCAGCATCACGAGTGCCAGCGGCACATACCGATTGAGCAGCAGAAGCACACCGCAAAGCAATTGTACGCCGGCGGTTAAGTATACATAATGCGAGCTCATCATGGCAGCCGAAAACGCTCCTGCGTATCCCGGAATGTGGGGCGGAGGCGGCATGAACAACAGAAAGCCGTTTAGACCGAACACCGTAAACATAAGCCCTAGCAGCAGCCTGCAAACTAACACAACAATCGGCATGTAGTGCTCTCTAGCTCGCCGTCTGCACAACGCCGACGACATGCCCGTCGGGATCCTCGAACAATCCGATAATCGGACCGCCGGGGACCTGGTCTGCGCCTTGCATGATCTTGCCGCCGAGCGACTCTACTTTGCGCAGTGCCGCGGCTGCATTAGGGACGCTGACGTAGAATGTGACGTGACCATCGTATCCCTCTGGAGCCTCCCCGATGCCTCCTGGGATGCCGGATCCCTCGTTGGGCTGAACCATCGTATAGTCCGGAACACCGACGCCGCTCATAGGTGCCCCGATTTGCCAGTCAAACGCGTCTCGATAAAACTTGCGCAGCAGGTTTGCGTCTTTGCCAACGATCTCAAAGTGGACCACCGGATTTCCCATTCGTGACTCCCTTTCTCGCCCGTGAAGCGATGACAGCTTCAGATGTGCCGAATTGTAACGCCTATACTTGTTAAAAGCAAGTACTATACAAATGTACAAGTCAGCTATATAATTGCGTGAGTGACGGCGAGGGCGTACGGCCAGTATTGCGGCTTTTCAAGAGCGCTCGAGATAGTAGGGGAGCGCTGGGCATTGCTCATTGTGCGTGACCTGCTTGTGGGGCCCAAGCGCTTCAGCGACCTTCTGCGCGGCCTGCCGGGCATTCCGAGCAATGTTCTGACTGCGCGGTTAAGAGAATTGGAAGAAGCCGGCATCGTGCGGCGTCGTGTACTGCCGCGGCCCTCCGGCGCCGTCGTCTATGAGCTTACTGAAGTGGGACAAGAACTGGAGGGGCCCATGATCAGCCTGGGGCGTTGGGGGGCAAAGCGTCTTGGGAATCCGCGTTCCGGGGAAATAATTACGGAGGACTCGATGGCCGTCGCGCTTCTTTCAACCTTTCGTCCGGAAGCTGCAGCGCGCGCCAACGTGAGCTATGAACTCCACCTCGGCGACATCATCGTGCACGCCAAAGTGCGAAACCGCAAGGTCACCGTTGGAAGAGGTTCATTGCGGAAGCCCGATTTGATCATTGAAGCAGGGCCGGCGATCCGCACGCTGCTCGCCCGCGAGATCACGCCCGAGGAGGCGTTGCGCAAGCGGACTGTGCGCGTGACCGGCGACCCTCAGTTGTTAAAGCGGTTCACCGAGATGTTTCAAATTTAGCATCGGGCTTCGAGAGGCTCAGCTTGACTCGCTGGAGCGCGTGTTCTCCCTGCTTTCTGCAGCCAGCCTGTCTTGTCTTAAGTCGCGTGGATGTACTATGGACATTGTATGTACGTACCTGCACAATTTCGATCGGACGATGACCTGGCGGGTCTGCGGATCATACGCGAGCATCCTTTCGCAATACTGATCAGTGTCGCAGATGGGAAGCCGATTACCTCGCATCTGCCCTTCATTATCGGGCAAACACGCCCGCGTCTCGTTCTGACTGCTCACTGTGCGCGAGCGAATCCCCACTGGAAGCATCTCAACGACAATGAAGCAGTCGTGATCTTCTCTGGACCACATGGATATATCTCCGCTAGATGGTACTCTGATCCAACGCGTGACGTGCCGACGTGGAACTACGCTGTCGTGCGTTGCACTGGAGTGGCACGGCTAGCGGGAAAAGCAGAAGCGATTCAGGCGTTAACTCTATTGACCGATCAAATGGAGCACGGAGCGGCAAAGCCGTGGCGGGTGGCCGGCATGGATACCGCTTATCGCGAAAGTCTGATCCCAGCAATCGTCCCGTTTTCAATCGAAGTTGCAGAAATGACCACGAAGCTGAAGCTAAGTCAGAATCGCAGCGATGTCGATTTTAAAGGCGCAACCTCCGGTCTCTTAGCGACAGGCCGCGAAGCGGACCGGTTACTGGCGGAGGAAATGATCGGCACAGCCAATCGGCGACGGCACCGCTGAACGCTGCCGTCGAATGCATCGCTGACTATTGCCAACTCGCCTGTCCCGTGGATTAGGTCAAAGGCCCGTGGATCGAGGGCGAAAGCAGCCGAGAAGTAATGACGCTAAGCACCCCGGCGCCAAGCTGCGACGCTACTGCAACAACGTCGCGAACGGTTCCGGTTTGAACGGTCCGGTAACTGGTGAGTCGGGAATCTTTTTTTGTCTGATGTGTGCCTTCGGGCAGCCGATCTTGCCCTGGGCCAAATCACGGACCATCCGAAGTACGTGAATGCGCAAGTCGCATGTGACCACATACAAGATGCGCGTATAAAACGATTTTTGCGAAGCGCCATCCCGCCCCGAAACGCCGTGCCTTCATTTGATTCTGCGCCTCCTCCGGCCGTGCAGGCTCCTGGACAAGTTTCAGGCAACGTCTACGCGTGAACGCCGAGTGGATTTCCGCTTTCGCGGCGGTGGCTACATTTGTCGTTATTGCTGCAACGGCCATAGCAGCTATGGTCCAGCTCCGTCATATACGTTCCGCTAATCAATTGACGGGGCTGCTGCATTTTTCAGAAATCTTCGAGAGTGAAGGCTTCCAAAAAGCCGTCGCGTTCATCGAGCAGCAACTTCTGCGACAACTTCAAGACCCGGCATTCGTTGATGGCCTTATGCTTCCAAATCCCGATCGCCGCGCCCATCCTGAGCTGGTTGTATGTGATTTTCTGGAACAACAGGGCTCTTATGTAAAATTCGGCATGATCGACAAAGAGCAATACATCGACGTTACCGGCGCATTCGTAACGTCAATGTGGCAACAGCTACGAGAAGTGATCGCCATCCGCCGGGTGGCGCGCAGCTCGGCGGCAATGTACGAGAATTTTGAATACCTCGCCTCGCTCATTCAAAACCGCGCGAGCCAAGAAACCGCCGCCTTCCCTCATCGCG
>JALZBG010000076.1 GCA_030947645.1 Vulcanimicrobiota bacterium
TTTTTGCGCTGTACGCGTTACAACATCGTGGCCAGGAATCTGCGGGCATTGCAGTGTCGGACGGCGGTACGCTGCAGTCTCATCGCGAAATGGGCTTGCTGTCCGCCATCTTCGATGAAGAAATTCTTTCCACGCTCACGGGACATCTCGGAATCGGCCACACTCGCTACTCCACGAGTGGTTCGTCAGTCGTCGTCAACGCCCAGCCCTTGCTTGAAAACAGTGAAATAGGCGAGTTCGCCTTTGCGCATAACGGCAATTTAACCAACACCGAAGAGTTGCGTGAAACCTTAGACCCGTCGACGACGCTGCAGGCGACTTCTGATTCGGAAGTGCTAGCAAAGTTGATCGTTCAGGAAAAAGGGCCCATGATGGAACGCATCGAGAGCGTCATGCAGCGTGCCCGCGGAGCCTACTCGGTGGTAATGTGCACGCAGAGCGCTGTTTATGCTTTCCGCGACCCCTGGGGCGTCAAACCGCTGTGCGTCGGGACGTACGGCGACGGACACATCGTAGCCTCCGAGTCATGCGCCCTTGCCACTATCGGCGCGACGTATGTTAGAGAACTTAATCCCGGTGAAATTATCACGTTAGACGAACATGGTTTGACGTCCATGCAAACTGACTGCACAACCGTCCACCCTGCGCTGTGCATGTTCGAGTATATCTATTTTGCGCGCCCCGACTCGGTGCTGGACGGTCAAACCATCTACATGGCCCGCCACGCCATGGGCCGGGAACTGGCGCGAGAGCATCCCGTGGACGCGGATGTAGTGATGGCGATTCCGGATTCTGCCATTCCCGGCGGTATCGGTTTTGCAGCGGAAAGCGGCCTTCCGTACGTCGAAGGACTCATAAAGAATCGGTACATTGGGCGGACGTTCATTAGCCCGGATCCCAAAATGCGCAGTCGCGGTGTCCAGTTGAAGTTCAATCCCGTCGTGGAAAACCTGCGAGGACAGCGGGTAGTGGTGGTGGACGACTCGATTGTGCGCGGAACCACTACACCGCGCATTGTGGCGTTAGTGCGTGAAGCCGGCGCCCGTGAGGTTCACGTTCGTGTTACCTCGCCGCCCATCAAGCATCCGTGCTATTTAGGCGTCGACATGGCGACCTATGATGAACTCATCGCCGCCAATTACACGGTGGATCAAATCGGCGCAAAAATAGGCGCAGACTCACTGGGTTACCTCAGCATCGATGGACTCATCAGGGCAACGGGCCGCAAGCGTGACGTCATGTGTTTGGGATGCCTCACCGGTTCGTATCCAAATGCTCCGCGCGATCGAGAAGTTCGGGTTCCCGTTAGCTAGTGTGCGGTCGGCACACTAGGAAATTTCTTTTCGCGCACTTCTTGTGCATAGTTGCGTAACGCATTGACCACGATCGTGTTCAAATCGGCATACCGTTTCACGAATGATGGCGCCCTAGGAAAGAGGCCCAAAAGATCGTGCAGTACAAGGACTTGGCCGTCACATGCCGGACCCGAGCCAATGCCGATTGTAGGGATGATTAATTCCGCAGTGAGGGTCGCTGCGATCTGAGCGTCGACGACTTCAAAGACAACCGCGTAGGCGCCGGCGCTTTGAGCCGCTAGGGCATCGGCACGCAAGGTGTCAAGGTCGGCGCGTGCTTTGTACCCAGGACCGAGACCGGCGGTCTGGGGCAGAAGACCGATGTGCGCCATAACGGGAATTCCCGCGTCAACAATAGCGCGGATGCGCGTTACTGCTTGAGTCCCGCCTTCTAACTTCACGGACGTCGCGCCGCCTTCTTGAATCAAGCGGCTCGCCGAGCGGATTGCATCCTCGTCCCCCGCCTGATACGAACCGAAGGGAAGGTCGGCCACGATGTGGGCTTTATGCGCGCCGCGAGCGGCCGCCGCAGTGTGGTGGACCATGTCCTCGAGGGTTACGGGAATAGTAGAGTCGTAACCCAGCACAACCATTCCGACGCTGTCACCGACCAGGATGACGTCGATTCCAGCTTCTTCGACGCAGCGCGCAAACGGCGCGTCGTATGCAGTCATAACGGCGAATGGTTCGCCGCCTTTGCGGCGCGCGATGTTGCCGGCTGTTACACGGCGCATGTTCGGGCCTTCTGCGGAACGTCCGTGCGCGCCTCGACGTAACTTCCGGGAACCGCGATCTTAGATGGTACCGCATCTCTCACCTAGCGGCGGACAAAGCACCTAACTCAAGGCGACGCCATTATATTAATCATCACAGCAATGATACCGACCACGGCCCTTCGCCGGGAGAACTCTTTGTAGACGCCGACCAACAACTGATCGCTCGCCTCTAGGGGCCCGCTGCTAGATTCCCGCCTGCTGAAAAGCAGCTTGACCGTCGTGGATACCCGATGTGCCGTCAGCAGCCATCGCTTCCACGAAGGACACAAAAGCGCGCACCGGGGTACCGGTCGGACCCTTTGCCTGCCACGCTGATTCATTCTCTAGGTACGCGGTGCCGGCGATATCGAGATGAATCCAAGGAGTATCGCCGACGAATTCCTTTAGGAATGATCCGGCGGTTAAACTGCCGGCGGGCCGTCCCGTCGAGTTTCGCAGGTCGGCGATCTCGCTCTTCACGGCCGTTGCATAGTCTTCGAACAGCGGCATCTGCCAGTAGCGCTCGCCGGTCGTTTTGGCAACACGGAGAAATTCTTGAATGAACTGCTCGTTGTTGGACATTGCACCACTTGCAGCATGACCGAGCGCCACGACGCAAGCTCCGGTTAACGTAGCAGCGTCGACAATTTTAGTGGCACCAAGTTTGTTGGCGTAACACAACCCGTCGGCTAGAATCAGGCGGCCTTCGGCATCGGTGTTGATCACTTCAATGGTTTTACCGTTCATCGCGCGCAGTATGTCGCCGGGCTTCATCGCCCGCGGGCCCGGCAGATTTTCGCTGGAAGGTACGACCCCGATTACGTTGATCTTCGGGCGCAGCCGCCCGATGGCAAACATTGCCGCAATGACACCCGCACCGCCGGACATGTCATATTTCATTTCGTGCATGTTTTCGGCTGGTTTGAGCGATATGCCGCCGGAATCGAAGGTTAAGCCCTTGCCGACGAGCGCGAGCAGCTCTGTATTTGAGGGATCGCCTTTGTAGGACAGAACGATCAACTTCGCCGGCTCGTCGCTACCCCGGGAGACTCCCAGCAGCGACCCCATTCCTTCTTTGCGCATCGTGTCTTCATCCAACACATCGATGGCAAGTTGCGCGTGCTGCGCGACCTCCGCTGCGCGCTGTGCCATGTGCGTTGGCGTCATGTCATTCGCCGGAGTAAGCGCCATGCGCCGCGCGATGTTTATCGCTTCGCCCAGGATATCTCCACGGTGCGCGCCCGATTCCAACGCCTGCTGATCGAGCGAATCTGCCAAGATCACGATCGAATCCAATTGAATGGGTTTTTCAGGTTCACTGTGATAGATCGTCGTGTCGAGGGTACCGGCGTGCGCACCCTCGACGATAAACGATGCGGCCGTGGCTTCCTGGCCTGTCGCTTGTTGTGGAAGGGCAAAGGCGAGGTCGCGAATGTTGCGCTTGCCTAGAAATCGTACAGCAGCGCCCGCGTAGCGCGCCAGCATGTACGGCTCGAATGTGTTCTTATCTCCTAAGCCAACGAGCAAGACCCGGCGCGCGTTGAGATCCTTGGCGTGCACCAGCGCCGTCTCGCATAGCTTGCCTTTGATTTCACCGGCGCCCAGAACATCGGAAAGGGCACCGTGTAATTCGCGGTCAACGCTCGCACCGATTCCCTCAAGGCGTCCATCCGCAAAGACGGGCACAACGAGCGCGCCCGCGCGAACGGAAGTTGGCGCGTCACCGGAGATGCGAACTTGCATGGTCAACCTTTCGGATGGTGAAACGGTGAGATAATGGTGAATCGAAAGAATTGTGCGCTGCGCCTTTCCGGCCCTGCGAAAGCCGGTGTGCCGCCAGGCTGTACGCTAGATGCCTGATGCCTACGCGCGAGCGGGCGTTGACGTTGCGGCCGGCAATCGGGCTGTCGAACGCTATAAACAGGTAACCGCCGGTTGGCGTCATCCCAACCAGTTGGATGCCTTAGGAGGTTTCGGCGGTCTTTTTCAACTGCCTGATGACGAGGGGCGTGCGCTCGTTGCATCGACGGACGGAGTCGGAACCAAAACGTTGATCGCTGCGGAACTGCAGCGGTATGATTCCGTCGGCGCGGACCTGGTCAATCATTGCGTCAACGATATCCTCGTCGCTAGTGCCACGCCGTTGTTTCTCCTCGACTATCTGGCGGTTGGTAAGCTCGATGCTGAAATTGCGGCGCAGATCGTAGGCGGAGTGCAGGCTGCCTGCCGGGCAAATAATGTGGCGCTGCTGGGCGGCGAAACGGCCGAAATGCCGGGTGTCTATGCGGCGAGCCATTTTGACCTGGCGGGAACTATTGTGGGAATCGTTGATGTTGAGGCCGTCCCGCAGACGAGCGCCGTCACGGACGGCGACGTCATCATCGGTTTACCCTCCGTGGGTTTGCACACAAATGGTTACACGTTGGCGCGCACGCTGGTCCCACCGCAGGAGTGGCGCGAAAGCTTCGATGGAGGGACATTTGGCGACGCATTGCTCGCCCCGCATCCATCGTATTACTTGGAAGTTCGAGCCATTCAAGCAGTCTCGCCGGTCAGGGCAATGGCGCACATAACGGGTGGCGGCTTGTTGGACAATGTGCCGCGGACCCTTCCGACGACGTGCAAGGCAGTGTTCGAACAATCGCGCTGGACGGTGCCGGTGCTATTGAGCGAACTGTGCCGGCGTGGTGAATTAGAACACGAAGAGCGTTACAGGACTTTCAATATGGGGATTGGCTACACGTTGATCGTCCCGCAGAACACGGCGAAGGCAGCACTGGCCGCCGCGCCACGCTCGCGTGCCGTCGGATGGATCGAAACGCGTGGTGAAGGTGAAAAAGCGGTCATCATCTATCCCGCACGTTAGCGTTGTTGCGTGACCAAATGGTAAACTTACTTGTCGACTTGCGCGACGAATGCTTCTCGGCGGCGGCAACCCAAGACTGTCTCGACGTCATCAACCGATCCGGATACTGCGTGGAGCAACCCGCGCAGGCGCCGCCGGCGATGCTGGCATGGCTCGACGATGAATTTGGCGGGACGTGGTCATCTGAGGCGAATGCCGGGCGTAACATCATCGTAAAATGTGCGGACAAGTATGCCGGCTTCGTGACCTACGATCCGCAGGGGCTGCAGTTCAGTTGGTTGGAGCAATGGCGTTCGCGCAAGGACACTGGAATATTCGGTCCGTTCGGCATTAGCGGCCCCTTCCGCGGATCGGTGATTGGTCCCAACCTGCTACGGGCAGCCTTGGGAAAATTGCGCGAGACGGGATATGACTTCGCGTTGGTTCCGGCGGTATCGCCGGAACGGCTCATACAATACTACATCAAGCAATGTGGCGCGAAAATTGTTGAACGCTTTGGAGGTATTCGCTCCTCTGCGCGCTTTAAAACCACGGTTCTTGCTTCGGGGAAGGGAACGAATTTCCAAGCAGTGCTCGATGCGGCCGGGAAGGGAGTCTTAGCCCTGGATGTCACAGCGCTGGTGGCCAACCATCAGTCCGCATTTGCGTTGCAGCGCGCGCAGGCTGCGGGGATACGGCCGCTGCCGTTGTTATGGAGCAAGAGCGAAGAGACGCGCGCCGCCTACGATCTCCGTCTGATCGATGCGGTCGAAAAAACGAACCCGGATCTCGTGCTTTTGCTTGGTTGGATGCATCTTTTGCCTGCATCGTTTGTCCAGCGCTTCCGGCATATTATCAACATTCATCCGGCATTTTTGCCCCACGATCAAAGTGCGAATACCGTGACCATGCCCGACGGTCGGGTAATTCCTGCCTACCGCGGCGCGCGAGCCCTTCGAGAGGCGCTGGCGGATCGCTCGCCGTGGGTTGGCGCGACCGCGCACAGAGTAACGGCGCAGGCCGACCGCGGACCCGTGCTGGTGCGCAAACCACTGGCAATCGAATCCCATGCCGGAGAAGAGGTTATGGCGGGAATGTTGCGACCCATCGAACATCGCGTGCTCCTCGGAGGGATCACGCGCTGGGTGTTGGAGCAACCGAATACTCTGTCGCCTGCTTGAAAGAACTATTAGCGGTGTTGTGCAAGCTTTGAAGAACGTGCGTGCGATGCTGTCCGTTCGTTACAGTCTGTTAGCGCTCGTTGTGCTGCTCACGTTAACCTTGTTCAATGCGCTGTACTCGCGAACCGAGCATGACCGCTCGCTTACCAATCCGTATGCCGGCCCTCATTCGGTGTTTGGTTCCGTTGTCGGATCGGCCCTTACTCGTCCGCAATCTGATGAGTCGCAACACAACTTTGAGTCGCGTGAGATCGGCATTTTGATCGTTAGCGGACTGGCATTCTTGTTGTCGATGCGCCGGTTTTCACAACCTCGAAAACAAGGTTAGCATCGGCGCAAAGGTTCATCGGGTCCGCACGCACGGCTTCACCTTGCCGGTCGGCCACCGCGGCAATCATCGCGGCGTTGTCCGTGCAGTACTTGGGCGGGGGAATCAGAGTACGGATACGATTTTTCCTTCCCCAGTCGCGCAGCGCTGTTTGCAAGCCTGAATTCGCGGCGACTCCTCCGGACAGAATAACCATTTCGTACTGGCGCTGCGCGGTGGCGCTGCTAACCCGTTCCATCAGTACGTCGATGACTGCCGCCTGAAAGGATGCCGCTACATCTGCCTTCCGTACTTTGCCGGCGGCCGCGGACTCAAGGAAGTACCGCACTGATGTTTTCAGCCCGGAAAACGACATGTCGAGTGAACCTTGATCCGGGCGGTTGCGCGGAAATCGTACGGCATGGGGATCACCGCTTTGAGCCAACACGTCAAGCTGCGGTCCACCCGGGAAAGGCAGGCCAAGCAATCGGGCGGTCTTGTCATACGCTTCACCGGCGGCGTCATCGCGTGTTCGACCGATAATGCGCACCGCAAGCGGGCTTTCCACTTCCACCAATTGGGAATGCCCGCCCGAAACGAGCAGCGCAAGAAACGGATAGCTGGGCTCGATATCCAGATCTAGAAACGGCGCGAACAGATGTCCGTGCAAATGGTTCACCGCGTAGAGCGGTCGGTCCAAAGCAAAGGCGAGCGCTTTGGCCGCCGCAACGCCAACTAAAAGGCTCCCGATCAGGCCGGGGCCACGCGTTACCGCGATTCCATCCACGGCCGCCAGTTCGATGCCGGCGCGAGTTACCGCATCCTCAATCGCCGCCGAGAGCAACGCAACGTGTTGCCGGCTGGCGATCTCGGGGACAATACCGCCGTATTTCTGATGAAAGCGATCTTGATTAGTCGAAACACTCGAGATGACGGTGCGTGCGTCGCGAACGATAGCGGTTGCCGTGTCGTCGCACGAGGTCTCAATCCCCAGTAGCAGCATGCGCGAAATCCAGTTCACGAGCTTCATGCCCCGCCATTGCGAGCACGATAACCGCTACAAAGACGACAGCAACCACGGCGGCCATCGCATGCGCGTAATCGGCTCCGCCGCCGGGCAATCTAAAATGCGACGCGGCCACGCCGGCTTCGAGTTGTGCGGCGCCCGCCGCAATGACGTTTCCGCATTGATACACCACCCCGGGGAAGACTCCGCGAACCCCATTGGGCGATAGTTCGTTGAGGTGCGCCGGGATGATTCCCCAGGCGCCCTGGACCATGAACTGCATCAGAAAGCCCCCGAGCGCCAGCGTCGCTACGGTCGAAGAGAAAATCCACAGTGGAATCATCGCCATGCCCAAGAGTGCTGCGGCAACGATGCAGCGGCGGCGGCCAAAGCGTTGCGAAAGGCTTCCAAAAAGTATACCGCCGCAAATCGCACCGATGCTCGCGATACTGTTGATGATGAAAACGTAATTCGGGCTAAAACGGTGCTGCTTTTGCAAAAACGTGGGATAGAGGTCTTGCGTGCCGTGGGACATGAAGTTGAATGCGGCCATTAATCCAATGGTGTACACCAAGAGCGGCCAGTGCTTGACCAAGGCTCGAAAAAAGTGGCGGCTTGTGGCTAGGCCGCGTGATGCGCCGGCCTGCCACACCGCTGATTCGGGCACCTTATACCTGATGAGCAAGATCAGCAGCGCGGGTGCCACGCCCACCACGAACATGCCCCGCCAGCCAAAAAATGGATAGACGGATGCGAACACCGCGCCCGCAATCAAGAATCCAAACGCATAGCCCTCTTGTAAGATTCCGGAAAATAAGCCGCGCGACTTTGGCGGCAGCGCCTCCATCGCCAGCGCCGCTCCAACTCCCCACTCGCCACCCATGCCGATGCCGTACAGCGCCCGCAGAAGAAAAAACACGGTGAAGTTGGGCGAGAACGCCGTCAATAACTCCACCAGTGAATAAAAGGCAATGTCGATCATCAGCGGGACGCGGCGTCCGTATTTGTCGGCCAACAAGCCGAAGAGCAATGCGCCAACCGGTCGCAGCATCAGCGTGATGGTTATCGCGGAGAGTATTTGCGGAACAGTTTTACCGAAATCGGTGGATAGGCGAACGATAACGAACGTTACCAGGAAAAAGTCGAACGCGTCCAGCGTCCATCCTAGGAAGCTCGCCAAAAAAGTGAAGCGTTGATCTTTGTTGAGTGACCGAATCAGTGAGAGCGAGCTCACGGCATTTTATGGGGTGCCGGTGGAGCTCGCAACAGGAGCAGGACTGGGAGATGCAGCGGGGAGCTCGTCACCGTACAGCACCAACGAATACGTGTGGCCTTTCGGCAGCGTGATTTTCGGGAATTTGAAGGTAAAGGTC
>JALZBG010000213.1 GCA_030947645.1 Vulcanimicrobiota bacterium
GCCCGAGGACATGCAGGGTAAAGGGCTCTACTCGCCGCCGCAAGCGTCATTCATGCGCCCGGCGTTGCAGTTCATGCCCGCGGTCGGGTTTTATATTGCGCGGGCCGCGCCGCAGGCCGGGCAACAGAGCTTCCGCCTGTATAAACTGCCCGCGTCTATGCCTAGCAATCCCTTCGCACTGCACGCCGGCGAGGCGTGCAACGCAGATGTGCAGGCGAGTTCGCAGCGTCTTTTGAGCGAACTGCAAGGCTACTTCAGATTCGGTAAAGCGCTCGCAACCTGGAAGCTGACGCCGCACGCGGCAGCCGGCGGGACCTGGTACGAACTCAACAATGACGACATTGCGGCGTTGCCGATGGTACTGAACTGCGGCCATGTGGCCGCAGCGTCGATCGACGAGATCAAGGCAGCCGGATTCGACGGGGTACGCCCGCCGGCACTCAACTATGCTCCAAAACTGGGTCTGTATATTATACGAGGAAACGGCGGAAATCGCGCGGAGCCGTAATCATGTCTCTGGCGGCGTGTCGTGAAACGTGCCCCGCTTGGCCTTGTCGTCCAACTCCAAATCGGCTAACAGATAGTAGACGATCTTACGATCGTCAAAACCGACTTTTGCCAACTGCCGTCCGTTTATCGTGACTACTTCATGGATGTGCCCTTCACGGCCCGCATAGTCATAGTTGACTTTACGGTACTCCGGGTTATTCTCTATAGGCCGCGGCACGGCTTTGACGCCGCGCAGCGGGGTATTGTGCCGGTGGGTGCTCATTGTGCTTCGTTTCGCCATCCGCACTGAAAATCACCGCGGATTGCTTCAGCCGTTCGGAGAAACAGCGCGGATGCTTATCGAATACCGCGGGAAACTTCCTCAAGTCGACCCGACCGCTTTCGTCGCCCCAACGGCCGTCTTAATCGGCGACGTTGAGGTCGGGGCAGAATCCAGTATATGGTTCGGCACGGTAATCCGCGCAGACAACGGTCCCATTCGTATTGGGGCACGCACTTCAATACAAGATAACGCCGTAGTGCACGTCAGCGAGGGCGGACGAACGGTAGTAGGCGACGACGTCACCGTTGGCCACTGCGCCGTGATGGAAGACTGCATCATTGGAAACTCGGCCTTGATCGGAAGTAATGCGGTAGTTCTGAACGGAGCGTCCGTCGGCGAGAAGTCGCTTATCGCCGCCGGCAGCGTTGTCGGCGAAAAAGCGCAAATCCCATCCAAGGTCGTTGCGGCCGGTGCCCCGGCAAAAGTCAAGAAACCGCTCGAAGGCGAAGCGAGTCACTGGATCGACATCGCGTCCGAAGAATACGTGGCGCTTTCGCGTTCATATCTGCGCGAAGCCATCGGCAACCCCGGCTAGGGTGGGCTGAAGTGCGATTCTTCGCCGTAAGGTAAGAACAACGTGTGTTCGCTGACGAAGCGCAGTCTCACGACACCTGTCGGCCCGTTGCGTTGTTTGGCAATGATGAATTCCGTGACGTCGGGTTCCGCCGTCTCTCTATTATAATAACCGTCGCGATATAAAAAGGCGACCATATCCGCTTCTTGCTCTAATGCGCCCGAATCGCGTAGGTCGGAGAGTACAGGCCGCTTGTCGTTGCGCGATTCGACCGCCCGGTTTAACTGAGCCAGCGCAATGATGGGAACTTTTAGGTCCTTGGCGGTCGCTTTGAGAGTGCGGCAGATCTCTGAGAGCTCTTCGTTGCGGTTGACGCCTCTCGACAGCGTGCCTGGACGCAATAGCTGCAAATAGTCAATGAACACCGCAGCCAGGCCGTCGGAAGATTTGAGGCGGCGGCACCGGCTGCGTACTTCGGATACGGTCAGTGAACCCGAGTCGTCAAGATAGATCGGCATGTCGTTGAGCACGCCCATCCCCTTCGATATCGCTTCCCAGTCGTGGGCTCGAATGTTCCCCTTGCGTAAGTTTTGAGTGTTGATCCGTGCTTCCGAACAAAGCAACCGCTGTACCAACTCATCGTTGGTCATTTCCAAAGAAAAAACGGCAATCGGTTTGTTCTCAATCTTTGCCGCCGCCGCCGCCATGGTGAGCGCTAGACTCGTCTTGCCCATTGCGGGACGCGCCGCAAAAATGACGAAATTTCCGGGCTGAAAACCGGTTGTGTATTGGTCGATATCGTGAAAACCCGACGTAACGCCGGTCCGGTCGCCGCGACTATGAAACAACCGGTCAATTTGCTCAAACGTTTGCTTGAGCAGTTTGTTAACCGCAACGAACTCGCCGCGCAGTTGTCGGCGGCCCACTTCGTACACGATCTGTTCGCTACGATCGAGCGCCCCTTCAACGTCTTCCTCGTTTTCGAAGCCGATCTGTGAGATTTGCGTGCCTGCGTGAATGAGCCCACGAAGACAGGCTTTCTCGCGAACGATCCTGGCATAATAAGTGGCCGACGCCGCCGTCTGCACCGTGTCCATCAGTGAACTTAAGTATGAGAGTCCCCCGACTTTGTCGAGGATTCCGCGCCGGCGCAATTCTTCGGAAACGGTAATTTTATCAAGCGGCTCGCCCCGATCGTACAGCTGATGCACCGCCTGATAAATTGATTCATGGACGTGGGCGTAGAAATCTTCCGGCTTAACGATTTCGCTTACGGTTGCCATGATTTCCCGGTCCACCAAAATCGAACCCAGCAGCGCCATCTCCGCCTCCAGATTTTGCGGCGGGATACGGTCGGGCATCGATAGGGTTTGAACGGCCATTAGTGGACTTTGGTAGTGCGGCGCGATCCTCGTGCGGGCCTTGTGGATTTCCTGTGGACACCTAATGCGTGGAAAACTTGCTCGATTGAGTTCACGGAGATAACTTGGATTCCAGCAAGTCCCGCGTCGATCTCGCGCTCATTTTCCTTCGGGACGATGATTGCGCGCATCCCCGCTTGCCGTGCAGCGTACAGCTTTTCAACAATCCCACCAACGGGGCGCACTTTTCCCTGAATGGAAAGTTCTCCAGTGATAGCAACGTCTTGTGGCAATCCCGTTTTGGTAAGCGCCGAATACAACGCGGTAAAGATCGCAAGCCCCGCTGAGGGCCCGTCGATGTTTCCTCCGCCGATCACGTTGACGTGCACGTCGAAGTCGGCGGTATCCAATCCAGCGACTGCGCGCACTACGGCGGCGGCGTTAAACACACTGTCTTTCGCCATGGAACCGGCCGCATCGTTAAAGCGGACGGTCCCTTTGCGTAAATCCGTCGCGGGAAATGCGACGGCTTCGATTTCGATGATGCTCCCTAAGTAATGCAATACTCCAAGGCCGAACGTCTTGCCGATTTCACGCACCGGTCTTCCGCGCACGATGGTATGTTGCACGAGCCGGCTGGCTTGGACCACTGCACGGACGTCGTCCTCGG
>JALZBG010000214.1 GCA_030947645.1 Vulcanimicrobiota bacterium
CGCCTAAAGGGATTGTAAAGGTACACAACCAGATTGCCGGCTGGAAAATCGAACGTCGAAGCATCCGCGCACACTAGACGGATGTCTTTGCATCGTTGCTGCGGGTCTACCCATCGTTTGAGATTGGCGGCCGCAATTTCATGCAATGCGGGTGAGAGCTCAATGCCAACGATCTGTTTGAATGGATGTCTTGCCGCAAGCAATACCACTCGACCCATTCCCGATCCAATATCGACAAACGCACTTTTACCGAAATCAACCGGAAGAGCATGCATGAAGGCTGCGAAATCCCTCGGAGGCGTTGGCTCATAGTGCGTTGCCTGTGCCAGGCTCGAGCCGAGCAGTTCCGCGTTGAGATCATGCAGGAAGACGAGCGCCTCAGTCGTGACACCATATTGTGCGTCGAAACGCTGGCCCGCACGCCTTCCGCTTGTCCTCACCGTCCGAGTATTAGGGGAGAGTTAAGTTTTCGCTCGCCACTGCAACCTTTCCGAAGATCAACGTTATCTCTCAGAGGATTCTCATGCTTTTCGGTTTGTATAGCAACAAATGCGTCTGTTGACACCTCGGCTTCTTTCAGCGTTACTTTGCCTCTCACTGGTGTTCGGTTCGCCCCTGGCGGCTTCCGCGCAAGCGGATACCGGCCAGATTATCATTACCATTTCTGAGGCCACCAGCAAAACGCCCATTCCCCTTGCGCGGGTCCTCCTCGATGGGCCGGTGATGACCAGCGAGTACTCCGGGGCTAACGGAGCGGTCAAGTTCACAGACGTACCCGACGGTATCTATCGAGCGCGCGTTTTCAAGGGCGGCTATGAAGCAGTAACCTCCGAGACGTTCGAAGTCTCAAACGGCAAGGCTGTGTCAGTTGTCGTGGCCCTTGCGAAAAGCACACAGCTTAAAGAGATCGGCAGGATCGTCGTAAAGTCATCGGCGACCGTGACGACCTCGTCCCTCAGCGACACGAGCGCCCAGCGCCGGCTGTCTACAACTCTTGCCGATGCATTAAACAAGATTTCGGGCGTGAGCGTCGATACGTCAAGCGCCGATAGCGATGCGACGCAAACGGTCTCGCTACAGGGTCAGGATGCTAGCCAAACGGCGCTTTCGCTGGACGGCATTCCTCTCAATGCTCCCGGTGCGGCCGGTAACTTGAATGCCATTGGCACCGATCTCTTTCGCGGATCGTCGGTTTCCTTTGGACCCCAGAGTGGCGGGCTCGCAGGCGGGGTCAATTTTAGGACCCTCGAGCCAACGCTTGCGTGGCAGGGAACGGCGAGCCTGAGCGCCGGGTCGTATGGGCGGTACAATTGGTCGATTGGTGAGACCGGTTCGCTCGGGAAACTAGGCGTTGCACTACAACACACGTCGCGAACCACGCCGAGCCTGGCAAACGGGATGCGTTTCCTGGATGCAAGCGGCTTGGATTACGAGCACGATGCCGTTAACGCCAATACCGGCGACTTGTTGAAGTTGCGCTATCGCTTGGGAGCGTCGCAAACCCTCACCGGAACCATTTTGCATTCGGTGACAAACAATGGTTTGCTGTGCTTGCAAATTACCGGTGCGCTGCCCTGCGGCTATGGCCCCGACAACTCTAACGACAGCCATTTCAAGCTGTATTCGCTCAGCGATTCCGCCTTGATTGGTTCAACAGCGGTGCAGGCTTCAATTTTTCAGAATTCCGCCAAATTTGATCGTAATCTCTTGAACCGCTACCTCAACGGCATCCCAGATCCGACCGGGTCGTTAACGGACACCAGGACGCAGGGCTTTTCAGTGAACGCACTCCTTCCCTCCAAGGAGCGCCACACCATCAGCATCAACGCAAATTCCATGACAACACTTTCACAGAACACGCCGCTGATTGCGTCGGCCTTGCCTTACGCGAACGGCACGCGACGTTCCTCATACAACAGCGTCAGTATCAACGACGCGATTGCGTCGAGCACGAAGCTTAAAATGAACGATCGCATCGGTTTAAGCCAAACCGGTAATTCTCCGTCCTCGCTTCTCGCCGGGATCACAGCAAGCTGGTCCCCAACGAGCAGTGATGATTACACCGCTTCGTATAGCCTCGGTGGGGCGGCCGGCCGCGCTGGGCCTCCGAGTAATTTGTCGGACCCACATTCGTTGCGCTTCGATTGCAACGGCAATATCGCGTATGGCAGCGCCCCCGGTGATGAACCAGCGGCGAGCTCTTCAACTGATGCGCGCCTAAGTTGGCAGCACAAACTGAAAAACGGCTTTATTAACACCTCGGTGTACCGTCAGGTACAAAACGGCATGCTGTTGGGAACGCAAGTGAACGGTTCAATTCTCGGCGGAATCTTTCCACCCGGATACGTTGCCGCGGTACAAGCGCAATACGACTCTCCCGGTGGATGTAATGCCGGCGGCGCCCCGTTCGGCGTGCAAAATTTATACTTTAGCGTTCCGGTCGGCGGCGTCAAGCGGGTGTATCAAGGCGCGCAGATTGCGGCGAACCTATCGCTCGGCAATCTTAACGTGCAACCGTACTATGACATCGCGGTCGCGCAGGCAATCTCCGGGGATCCACGCATCAATAACGCCTACTCCATCATCACCTCGGGCGGTCAGCTGCCGGGAACTCCGCTGCATAGGGCGGGCTTGACGCTCGACTATAAAGCCCCTGGGTCGGCGGTCGAAGGGCTGTTCAGCGCACGGTATGTCGGCAAGAACAATAGCCAGAATTTGCCGGCTTACACGATTGTGGATGCCGGGTTAAACGCACATTTGACCCACGGTGATGTGACGCTGGCGGCAAATAATATCTTCGATGCCTATGGAGGCATCTTCGCAACGAATGTAGGTGCCGTGCCGTACCCGACCCAAGCCGGAGGATTCGTTCCGACCATTGCGCGTCCTAACGCGCCTCGAGAATATTCGATTACTTATACGGTGCCGTTCGGCTTGAGCGCACGCACTGCACCCACTACCAACCTCGCAAGCCAAGTCGGTGGGGACGGGGGAAGACCCCACCGCGGAGGCCGTCCGGGCGGCTTCGATTTGACCCCATTCCCCTTAGCACAGCCTGCGGATCCACTGGCGTTGATGACATCGAATCAAGCATGCACCCCCGATGCCCAGAAAACCATCGCGCCTTTTTTGTCTCAACTCAAGGGGTATCTCGCAAAGATCGAAGCCAACAAGACTCCAAGCGGCTATCCGAACGCAGTCACCGGCGCCCCCCAAGCACCCGGAACGACGGCTGTGTACCACAAAGTCGGCAGCTCGTATGCAGTGAGCTTGGAAATTCAGCGTGTCAGCGCGACACAAACTACGAGCGCACGGGCGTTTACCGGCTGCGTTGCGGTCCACCTAGCGTCGCCTGAGGACGTGCAGGGTAAAGG
>JALZBG010000215.1 GCA_030947645.1 Vulcanimicrobiota bacterium
CCACAAAGGTTGCACCCCCCGCTCTGCGACACCTCAACTTGTCGAAGGGCGGCCACATCGTTATTCATTTAAGCTGGGGCGTTTCAATGGTGTTGACGCGCAAGCCGACACCTTGCCGCGCCGCGAGTTCGATCCTCGCACGCTCCAGCCGCCGACCTTGAAAGGTCTGGTGCGATGTGATACGGTGAGGTACGTGTCGGCTTGCGTATCACATCATAACGGGGCGCTGTAAAAGGCGCCCCGTTATCATTGGCACGGCCGCTCGCCTAACGTGTCACCCTGACCCTTGTCGAAGGGCGGTCGAAAAATGAAAGCGTCAACATGCCCTTAATGTAGGGGTATGCAGCTTCGAATTGATTGGGACGCAGTAGAACGGTGCCGCGGCTTGGCGGAGTCAATCGTCGCGTCGGTGAGCAAGTTTATCATGGCGCACTCGACCGTTTCCGTCGAGCGTGCCGTGTTACGGTTGCTCGGGGTGGATGGCGTTGGAGCGGACGAAGTGCCGCTTCCAAATCTCATTGTCGAGAAGATGGGCAATGGCCAGCGCTCCAGCGGTGTGGCTCGCAGCTTTGGTGCACTGCTGGCAGAAACGGGTATGTCGCCGCAGGAAGCGGGAGCCGCAATAGCTTCCGGCAACCTCAATATGCAAGATTACGGCGAGGTGCCGCAAGCGGCAACCCGCGCAATCATCGATAAGTTCGTTCGAGCGGGGTTGGAGCGGGTTGCCGCCACAAAGCAAAGGCGCAGCGAGCTGCTGACTCGTTTGCCGCAGAGCGCGCCGCCCTTGCTGTACGTCATCGTTGCAAGCGGGAACATCTATGAAGACCGCACTGCCGCGGTTGGCGCGGCGGAGGCAGGCGCTCAAATTATCGCCGTTATTCGCTCGACTGGACAGTCGCTGCTCGACTTCGTACCGCATGGACCCACCACGGAAGGGTTCGGCGGAACCTATGCCACCCAGGCCAATTTTCGCATCATGCGTGAGGCGCTCGACGAGGTTTCTGAACGTTTGGGACGCTACGTCATGCTCACGAACTACGCGAGCGGACTGTGCATGCCGGAAATCGCGACCATGGCAGCGCTTGAACGGCTGGACATGTTGCTGAACGACTCGATGTACGGAATTCTGTTTCGCGACATCAACATGCAGCGCACGTTTATCGACCAACATTTTAGCCGGATGCTCAACGCGTACTCGGGTATCATTATCAACACCGGTGAAGACAATTACTTGACGACGGCTGATGCCGTGGAGCAAGCGCCTGCAGTGCTGGCGTCTCAACTGATCAATGAGGCGTTCGCGCACAGCGCCGGGCTGCCTGACGCGCAGATTGGTCTTGGCGACGCATATGAAATCGATCCGGCGCTTGAAGACGGTTTTCTGCTCCAAGTGGCGCAGGCGCAGCTCGCGCGCCAAATTTTTCCGAACGCGCCACTCAAGTACATGCCGCCGACGAAGCATATGACCGGAGACATTTTTAAAGGTCACCTCATCGATGCCATGTTCAACCTTACCTCAGTGATGACGCATCAAACGATCCACCTCTGCGGAATGATGACCGAAGCGATTCATACACCGTTTTTGGGTGACCGTGCTCTATCGCTCGATAACGCGCGTTATATCATGTCCACCGCACGCCATTTCGGGGATGATATAGAAGTAAGGGCAGGCGGCAAAATGGAATCTCGCGCTTCCGAAGTGTTGCGTGGTGCGGAAGACTTACTCGAGCGCGTTGCCCGGAGCGGATTGATGCACTCCATCGAGGACAAATTGTTTGCTGATGTTTCGCGCTCGCCGCAAGGCGGGCGCGGCTTTGAGGGTGTGTTTGCCCGCAGTTCCGACTATTGGAATCCCTTCGAGGAAGTGCTTTCTGCAAGCGCCGCCGCAGTTTGATCCTCTTTAAAGAACGCAATGGTGCGTTGCAGCCCTTCTTTTAAATCTACGCGCGGGCGCCAGCCTAATAGCGAGCTTGCGCGCTCGATGTTCGGACAGCGCCGCTGCGGGTCGTCCACAGGCAACTCTCGCCGTTCAATCATCAGCTTCGCACCGGTGAGCGAACAGATTTCTCCAGCCAATTCGAGCATCGTTATTTCGTGGGGATTCCCGAGATTTAGCACCATCCCGCGCGAGCTCTGCTCCTCGGCGCACGCCATTATGCCGCGCACTAGATCGTCAACGTAGCACAAAGAACGCGTCTGACTGCCGTCGCCGTAGATCGTCAACGGAGCCCGTTGCAGTGCTTGTTTGATGAAATTAGGGACGACCCGTCCATCATCCGAGCGCATTCGCGGACCATAGGTGTTGAAGATACGTATGATGCTGTACCGTAAGTGACGCGCTCTACCGTAAGCCGCGATCATGGCTTCGCCAAAACGCTTTCCCTCATCGTAGCATGAGCGAGGCCCAACCGGGTTAACGTTTCCGTTATATGTCTCGACTTGCGGATGGATCCGGGGGTCTCCGTAGACTTCCGAAGTCGAAGCGTACAAAAGCGTCGCGCCCAAGTCGTTCGCTAAACGGCAGCACGACTCCGTGCCGTAGCCGTTGACATGAAGCGTTTCGATCGGTAGATTCGCGTAATCAACGGGGCTAGCCGGCGAGGCAAAGTGAAGTACCGCGTCGAGATGAGTCGCCAGCGCGCGCACGCTTGTTAACAGTGTCGAGTAATCGCCTGAGACGTCATGCGGTACCAACGTGAAGTTCGCCTGGCGTTGTGCGCTTTCCAAATTCCGCTCGCCCGAGGTGCAGAAGTTATCAAGACCAATAACGGTATCGCCGCGCTGCAAGTAGGCGTCCACAAGATGCGAACCGATAAAACCGGCACAGCCCGTTACCAGAACGTTCATGGGCCGTTCACTGAGCCATACGTAAATCCGTGGTGGCGCACGTCACTTCCCCTGGTGATACCTCGCGCATCGAAGAAGACGTGGTCTCGCATAACGCGGCGCAGCTTGCCATAATCGAGTTGCCGGTATTCGCCCCATTCCGTTGCGATAATGACTGCGTCACAGTCAACAGCGGTGTCATAGATGTCGTCGCAATACCGCACTGAGCTATTGAGATGCATTCGTGCGTTTGTTTCGGCGCGAGGATCGTGGGCATTGACCCGCGCTCCGGCGGCCAGACACTGTTCGATGATTTTCAGTGCGGGAGATTCGCGAACGTCGTCGGTCTCCGCTTTAAAGGATAGGCCCAGTACGGCGACATTCTTCCCTGTGAGACTGCCGCACAGAGCGGCGACGCGGCGAATTATCGCCCCCGGCCTCTCTGCGTTCACTGCCGCTACCGCATCCAAGAGTGGAGTCTCAACATTCTTGTTGCGTGCCAAAGCAATCAATGCAGTAGTGTCTTTGGGCAGACAAGACC
>JALZBG010000216.1 GCA_030947645.1 Vulcanimicrobiota bacterium
CTACAAATCGCCGGGCGCGTAGGATCGCCTGCGCAAACTGAACGATTCTGGTGGAATCACTGCTCAATCTTGAGGGCATCCGCCGCTACTGGAATAGCGTGTTGCTGCGCGACTCGCCGACCACTGCACATTAAATGGTTCAGGAACAAGCGGTTGCGCTGGGCCGTCTGCCGGACAGCGCTCCCCGTTTTCGCCATATGGCTCTAGAAAGCCGACATCGGGGCATACTAGAATGGAGGTGCCGCCGGCTGCTCGAGCGCACGCTATGTTCGGCAGCCTGTCCGATGGGAGATCAGCGGTGAGCGTACTGTATCGGCATACGATCCAACTTCCCAGCATGCATTCTAACCGTTTGCGCTCCCTTAAAACCCTTCATGCCCTGTCGCCGTCGACCATTATCGCTGTCGCCTTGCATCACTATTTTCGGAATTTAACCGATCGCGAAATAGCCGACAAGGTCCGCATCGATAGCATCATCTTACAGCGCCTCGCGAAAAAGCGCCGCCGTTCCTCGACTATTGATGACGAGCTCACCTAAAGAACAGACACTTTGGCATAGCATCTACCACCGGCGATGTGAGGTCGGTTTCTTTTCGCTGACTGACACTTCGCTATTCAAACTCATGGTTACTCACTCTAAATCTGGAGCGCACTTCCGGTAAGACTTCGCGTCAACGCTTTCCTGAGCGATTCAAGTTTTCGCATCGTGGAAGATGGTCACGAGCCTCCGCACACTCGAGTGAAACCAGCGCCCGGGATGATACTCACGATGGACGTGCAAAACGACATAGCATGAATCAACTCGCGATGCCGACCAAAAATATCCATGCTGAATTTCCGGCCCTTCTCCGGCGCTACAATGATCGGCCCGTCGCCTATTTCGATTCGCCCGGTGGGACGCAAATTGCGAAGGCCGCCGTCGATGGGATGGTCGATTATCTGTATCGTCATAATGCCAATACGCATTGGGCCTATCCGTCGAGCGAGGAGACCGACGCGATCATAGCGTCCGGCAGAAGTGGCATGGCCGACATGCTCAATGCCTCTAGCGACGAAATCATTTTCGGCGCTAACATGACCTCGTTGATCTTCCATCTTACTCGGGCGCTCGCGCGCAGTTACTCGCCGGGTGACGAGATTATCGTGACGGAGATCGACCACCATGCGAACGTGGATCCATGGTATGAATTGGCGCGTGACACGGGAATGGCCGTCGTGAAAACGCGCATGACGCCGAAGTGCGAGCTTGACTACGAGGATCTGTACAGCAGGATCTCGCCGCGCACGCGCCTCGTGGCGATCGGCGCCGCTTCAAACGCATTTGGTACGATTAACGACGTTCGCGGCATCGTAGCGGCCGCCAAGCGTGTGGGCGCTTTGACTATCGTGGATGCCGTCCATTATGCCTCCCATGAAAGCATCGATGTACGGCATTGGGACTGCGACTTTCTGCTGTGCTCCAGCTACAAGTTTTA
Source organism: Vulcanimicrobiota bacterium (assembly GCA_030947645.1). Lineage (GTDB taxonomy): Bacteria > Vulcanimicrobiota > Vulcanimicrobiia > Vulcanimicrobiales > Vulcanimicrobiaceae > JALZBG01. Next base: position 1,476 of record JALZBG010000216.1, read on the forward strand.
CGGGCCCCACCTTGGTATCTTGTATGGAAAGCATGGGTTGTTGGCCGAGTTGAACGTCCCCAAACTGCTGCCGGCTTCCAATGAGCCACCCGAACGTTGGGAGTCTGGCACCTTGAATCACGAAGGGATCGCCGGGCTCGCACGGTTAATCGATTTCATAGGCAGTTTATCGGACGGTGCGACGCGGCGCGAGCGACTTTGTTCGACGTTTGCACATTTTTCAGCGCAGGGTCGGGTGCAACTGGCCCGCCTGTGGGAAGGCATCTCCGAGTTTCGGAACGTGCGGGTTTTCGGCGTCGATCCGTCCCAGGAACGAACGGCAACGTTATCGTTTGAGATCGACGGTCTTCCCTCTGAAAGCGTGGCGCGCCACCTCCGCGAGGACGCGATTTTCGCCTCGCACGGTGACTTTTATGCGCAAAGCGCGGTGCGGAAAGTCAGTAAAAGCGGGTCCGTGGTAAGACTGGGATGTGCGTGGTACACCACCGATGATGAAGTGGAACGGGTCCTTGCCTCGCTGCGCCGCCTACGCGGATCCAGCTAAACGGTCGTGATTGATCAGGTCAGCAATATGTGGATTACTGGGACGAAGATGCGCGAAGACTGCCTGCGCATCGGGCTCACGCCCGGTGACATCGTCATGGTTCACGCGTCGCTCCGCGCTGTGGGTCCGATCCTCGGCGGACCCGACGTACTGATCGATGCCATTCTCAATACCATTGGAACAAGCGGCACCATGATGGTGTACGTCGGTTGCCAATTGCCATTCGACGCCATCGGTCGCGGCATGTACTCGCCCGCGGAAGAGGCGTTGATTGTGCAACATTGTCCGCCATTTAATCCGGACGTGGCACGCGCTGATCGAGAGTTCGGCTCGCTTGCGGAACTTTTTCGAACGCGTGACGGCGTGCGGTGCAGCGCGCAGGTTGGTTCACGCATGGCGGCCTGCGGGGCTCGCGCCCAAAGCGTCTTACAAACGAGCGGTTTGGACTATCCGCTCGGAAAGAATTCGCCGCTGGAGCATCTGTACGAGGCAGGAGGCAAAGTACTGTTGATCGGTTCGGATCCCGATCATGTCACGCTCTTGCATTACGCCGAAGCGATCGCACCCGTCGAAAACAAGCGAACCCTTCACATACGGGTGCCGTGGCTGGTCAACGGTCGTCGAGAGTGGATCGATGTAACAGAATTTGATAGTTCGAGGGGTATCAGGGACTGGCGTGACCGTTTTTTCGCACACGTTGTCACGCGCTTTATCGCCGATGAACGTGCCACCTCAGGAACGATCGGCAATGCTACGAGTTACTTGATCGGCGCACGTGAATTGGTCGATTTTGCGGTTCCAATGATGGTGCAAGAGGCGAACCGCTACTTTTCTTCACCTTTGAACTGACATGCTGCGGCTGCAAGAGTAACGATCGGCAATATCTCTTCCTTTGGTATGCTCGGAGGTGCGGAATTTGCGGGCCCGGACAATGGTCCCTTCGCACTCGCTTAGCGTCTGCGGGGGCTGGGGTCAGAGGCCCATAGCCAAGATCGCGCCATTCTTTTAAGTACGAAGCCGCGTGCGTCCAATCTCTATCGAAGCTACAACTGCAAAGCAGCTAGCACACAACGACTTCCTCAAGCCGTGACTCCTGAGCTGGGAGGACGACTTCCAATGCAGGCAGCGATCGCAATGGAGTTTCCTTCGTCGCCGCGCGACGGGCAAAACGGCCTTGAGGACCTCCCCATCCGCAGCGGTTATTGGCAAGTTACTCTCTGGCATAAATGCTAGGTCAAATCCAGTCCGCCTGCGCAAGTGCGAGCAACCATAGATCCGGGGAGCCCAGTCGCAGATTTAGATCCAGAAAGGCGCGCCCAGCGGTGATTGTATCCG
>JALZBG010000217.1 GCA_030947645.1 Vulcanimicrobiota bacterium
GGAACCGAGCCCCAGCAGTTTAGTACCAGGTGGCATCGACTCGCTAACCAAACGACTCGTCACATGTGAGAGCACGACCTGGCCGCCGTAAACGATCGACAAGATTCGCGCTACCCGGTTGACAGCAGGCCCGAAGTAGTCACCATCACGCTCTTCGCTGGTTCCGGTGTGCAACGCGATGCGCACGCGCAGACCGCCTACGGAGATCCAGTCTTCGGATGCAATGCGAAGCTGCGCGTCGAGCGCCGCGGCGACAGCGCTGGGCGGATCGCTGAAGGCGGCGCAAAAGGCGTCACCGACCGTTTTGAATATGTGCCCGTCATGCGCCCCGATCGCACCTCGCATCGCGGCATCGTGGCGCGCAAGTGCCGCGGTCATCGCGGCGGCATTGCGTTCCCATCGCTGAGTGCTGCCTTCAATGTCGGAAAAAAGGAACGTGACCGTGCCCGTCGGCCGTGCTGCCGACGGGCGGAGCGGACCCATGTTCGCCGCCATGTCCGGCGTCTTCGTGGCCAGGCCAGTGCTTGCCCTCACCCCGCAGCATATAAGTTATCGAAGATCAATTACATTGGGTTTTGGGACCTGATTTTTGATTGCTGCGCCTCATCGAGTCGCATGTCAACGATGGTGGTAAGATTACAGTCAAGCCAGTACCAAGGCGCTCGTTTTTCGCATGAGTTTTACCCCAGGGAGCTTGCGAAAGATGCAAACACTTGGCGAGGCCAGCGAGCAATTTGTGATGCCGTGCGGTGTGTTTATACGCCGCGGCTTTAAAACCACGGACGTCCATCGTTTCCTTCGAACTGTTTTTAGGTAAACCGCTGGTCAGCGCTAAAAGAATCGCGACATTAACGAACGCATATGACCTGCCGTTAGGACTTTTGGTCTCAACGCCGCTGTTCGCAAGGGAAGCATATCCACTTTAAGTAACTGCCCTCGTCCTTCAGTAACGCTGAGGGTGGCATTCCGTTTTAATCGGTGACGTCGCTCACCAATATTGGAGGCATTCCTTGAGAGTCTCCCACATAACGCCCGTGATAGCTCTGACCATGTTTACGCTCGGCGCAACGATCTGTTCCGCAGCGAGTACGCCCGGAATCGTCGCAGGCGTATCGCGCGACCGAAGTTTACGCGATCTCGGCCCGGCAGCGGCCACTACCCGCATGGGTGTTGGAGTTATGCTCGCGTACCGCAACCGTGCGGAACTCGAGCAACTCGTCGAGGAACAGTCGACATCTCAATCTCGGCAGTTTCGCCGATTCCTGACGCGGCAACAGTTCAACCAGAGGTATGCACCGAGCAGTACCGATTATCAACGAACGATCGCCTCCCTTCAGAGCGCCGGCTTTTCTATCACGCGAACCTACCATAACCGCACGTTCATCGACGCAAGTGCACCACTTTGGGCGGTCCAGCGCTATTTTCACACGGAGATCCATCTTGTGGCACAACCGGGACACGGGGTGCGTTTCGCCAACGTTCGTCCGGCTACGGCTCCTCCGGAATTACGCGGCGTCATCACGGGAGTCGCCGGGCTCGATAATTTGGTGCGCTTTCATACCTTCAACCATGTGGCGAGCGGAATAAACCGTCCGGCACGGGCTGTTACATCAAGTTCATCTGCAGCAGTATTAAGCCCACTCTTCGGACCAGATTTCGGATACGGGCCTCGTGCTCTAATCGGTGCGTATGGGCTGCGCACTGGTTCATCGCTCGCGCTTGGCGGTGGTAAAGCCACGGGAACCGGGCAAGTAGCCGCGATAGTTGTTGACGCAGACTTCCTAGATAGCGACCTATCGAGCTACTTGAAATATTTTAGAGTAAACCGTACGGGACGAACCGTCCGCGTACTCATCGACGGTGGTCCTCCTTCAGGAGTCAAAAATCCCGGCTCGATCGAGACAACCCTCGATGTCGAAACTCTCGCTTCCCTTGCTCCCGCGGCGTCTCTGTACGTTTACGAATTTCCAAGTTTTACCAATTTTAGCAACGAGACTCAGTATATTTTGGATGCGTATGAGCAGGCGGTCGACGATGCAATAGCGGGAACGGTAAACTCCAGCTTCGGCGCCTGTGAGGAGAAGTTCGGTCTTTCCAGTTTCCCGCAAATGTCCGACGAAATCGCTTTGCAAGGCGCGGCCCTTGGCATGACGTTTCATGCCGCAAGCGGGGACGCCGGAAGCGTAGGGACCGGCTGCTCCTCGACCAGCGTCATGTCGCCCGCCTCGAACCCGCATTTTATCGCCGTTGGCGGGACTTCACTGTACGAAGACCCGTTGAGCGGAGCTCTGTTGCACGAATTTGCTTGGGCGGGGAGCGGCGGTGGGTTGTCAGCCATTTACCCGGTGCCCTCGTATCAGCAGGGCCTCTCGCATGTCCTCCTATCCGGCCGCAATCTGCCCGACGTTTCGTTCGATGGAGATCCAAATACCGGTGTGTCTTTCTACTACTCCGGATTCCCTAGTGGTACCGGTTTCATTGGTCCGCTCGGAGGAACGTCACTGTCCTCACCCATATTCGGAGCTGGTCTGACCTTAGCTAACCAGATCGCCGGAAGCCGAGCTGGGTTCGTCAATCCGAGTTTGTATCGAACGTTCCGCAGCTACGGCTACCACGGTCTGGTCGTCACTGGGGGCTCTCCGCTTTTTCGCGACGTGACGTTCGGCTACAACGGCTTCTACAACGCGGGGCCCGGGTACGATCAAGTCACCGGCATCGGGGCCATGGAGTTTGCCAATCTTGCACGATTTATCCGCTGATCGGAGAGGCAACATGAAGTTTCTACGTCGATCGTCTTTCTTCGCGCTCGGGCTGCTCGCCGCAAGCACGACGTTCTGCTTCGCCGGGCCGTCAGCGCAAAAGATCGCCGGAGTTCCCAACTTCTCGCGTATGCGCGATCTGGGGACGGTCCCCCGGGCTCAGTCCATTCCCTTAGCGATCGGTATGCGGCTTCGCAACGAGCGCAACTTGGACGCGCTTATTGCGTCTCAATCCAACTCCGACTCGAGAGTCTATCAGCATTTCCTTACTCCGCTGCAACTGCGGGAAGCCTTTGGCCCAACAGCCGCGGATTACCAGCGGACGCTAATTACTTTGCGTCGGGCCGGATTCACCATCGTGCGAACGTATCAGTTCCGCACTCTTGTCGATGTAGTCGCTCCGGCGGCGGTAGTCGAGCATTATTTTGCGACGAGCCTGCATCGAGTGGAACTTGACGGCGCCGAAACGTATGCGAACGTTGCTCCCGCTTATCTTCCACCGGAACTGCGGGCGACGGTCTCGGGGATAACCGGCTTCACCGCAGCCTCGCTGTACAAGCC
>JALZBG010000077.1 GCA_030947645.1 Vulcanimicrobiota bacterium
CACGATCTCGCGCTTGAGTTTGGCTTGCTCGATCTGCGAGCGTAAGGACTGCACGCGCACGCTCTGAGGATCGTATTTCGCCGCTGTTGCCAGCGCCTCTAGCGCATCATCAAAGTGAGCCGCGCGGAAGTTATGATTGGCAATCGCGATAGCGACACCCGAGTACCCATCTCTGGCGTGAACGTCATTAGGATCAACGCGCAGCGCCAAGCGGTATGCCAACTGCGCTTCCGAAAGGCTCCCCCGAGCGAGCGCGACGTCCCCTTGACGATTGCGCGTATCGACGATCCAGCGCTCAATGGGACCGGCGCATCCTGCGGTGGCAAATAGTAGCGCCATTACAAGCGCCGATGCCCGGATACTAATGGCCATGCGTGAAAAAATGTGCAACGGCTGCAATGAGATACGAGGATGGCCACAGTATTAACTGCGAGAGGATGGTTCCAATGATAGCCGTTAACGACAAATAGAACACCATCGCTTTCACTTCTCCCAGAGGCCGTTCGCCCTTTGCTGCTTGATCCGTAATGATCGACGATGTTGGGTCCACGAAGAGCGTAAAGGCTATGGTGCCGATACCATTGATGATTCCTGAGAGTTGCAGCGCCGTTCGAGACGAGTTGACGTCTAGGACGCTCGCGTAGTTGGAGGCGACCACGCCAATTGCATATACGCACGTAACCACAACATTGAAGATCAGCATCCGGGCAGGTAAATCCCGCCACGAGAACGTCCGCACGTCGTCCACCCGGGGTATTCGGACGGAGCGGGCCACGTCTCCGATAACCGTCGAATCGGCAAGCCGGAACAACGAATGTGGCAACGAGCCGCGTCTTTCAAACGAACGAATTCCCCGCTTGAATAGGTAGATAAACGTCGGCAAGAATAATGAGAACGCAATCATGCCAAGCGTTCCCGCAAAGACGACCAAGCGCAACTGCCACTCAAACGTATGTTGGACGAATGCAGTTGCCGCGTACTGATGCTGCCCGAGGAGCACGCGCACGGTGTTTCCAGCCTTATCGGCCAGCGGTCCAATCATGACCGCGGAAAACAGATTGGCCAAACGGCCGGCGGTCATGAACAAATTGAACAAGGAGATTGAGGTCGCGATGCGCTGGGTCTGCACGCCCGCTAAGCGTGCTGCATAGGCTCCGATGGTAACGCCCTGTACGACGAATGTGATAACCATCGCACCAATGAGCTTCCAGGACCAAAACGTTGGAGCAAGGTGATCGTATCCGAGGCTATGCAGCGCTGCGGTTCCACTCGATTGTGGCTTCTTCCACGGGCCCCAACACGCACAATCCCGCGCGACTGGGAACAAACAGTTCGTGCGCGAGCGCTTTGACTTCTTGGGAGGTCACTGCATCAACCGCGGCTTCGATTTCCTCAGTGGTAATCTGCCGGCCCAACGAAAACTCACTCCGTCCCAAGCGAATCATGCGGCTGGAGGTGCTTTCCAAAGAGAGCGTGAGGTTGCCCTTGATGTGTTCCTTGGCCAGGCGCAACTCAGTCTCGCCAACCTCTTCCTCGCCCAACTGCGCGAGTTGTGCGGTAATGACGTTGACACATTCCTGAACGTTCTGCGGCGAGGTTCCCGCGTACACCGCAAACAAACCGGCGCCACGATAGGCGGCTTGAAATGAATAGACGGTGTAGACCAAACCCCGTTTTTCACGGATCTCCTGAAAAAGCCGACTGGACATTCCCCCGCCCAGTATAGTGTCCAACACCGACAGTACGTACCGGCGCTCGTCCCGAACCGAAAGGCCCTGCGCGCCAAGCACAACGTACGCTTGTTCGCTGTCCTTATGGCGGAACGTGGTGGAAGGTGTCGTCCGAGGAGATTCTGCCTCCGGCAGTTTGCAGCTTCCCTTGAAACTCTCGAATGATTTGGCGAAAAGGTTGACGATGTGCTCGTGTTCGACGTTACCCGCTGCCGCCACAACTACAGAATTCGGCGCGTAGCGGTTTCGCATGTGTTCGCGTAAATCTTCGCGAGTAATGGTTGAGACGCTGTCCGCGAAACCGATGGTGGGCGCTCCCAGATTGGATCCGCTCCACATCGTCTGAATGAAAAGGTCATGAATCAATTCGTCGGGCGAATCATCGTACATCTTGATTTCCTCAAGCACGACGTTTTGCTCTTTGAGAATTTCCGTTTTATCGAAAATAGAGTTCAGAAACATGTCGCTCAACACATCGACGGCTAACGGAACATGATGATCGATGACCTTAGCGTAATAGCAGGTAGCTTCTTTATCGGTGAAGGCATTGAGGTTGCCGCCGACGCCATCCATTTGCTCCGCGATCTCCCGGGCAGTGCGCCGCTGGGTGCCCTTGAACAACATGTGTTCAACCAAGTGCGATATGCCCCGCTGCTCATCACGCTCACACGCCGATCCAACGTCCGCCCATATGCCTATTGAAGCCGAGCGGACGTATGGCATCGTCTCAGTGATGATTCGCACGCCGTTCGGCAGAGTAGTTTTACGGTACATGCACGTCCTTCACATTAGCCGGGGGCTAGGGCTTTTCTTGCCCAGTCTGCATCCCAAAACACAGTATCACCGGCTTGCAGGCGTGCGCGCAAAAAGCTCGGTGACTCGTCGCGTCGAACCGTCACCGCGAAGACCGTACGCGATGTCGGAATTGCTAAATCGCCGGACACAACAGCGCCTTTGCCGACCGAAAGCGGTACGCTACACCACAAGTCAACCTCTTCGAGCGGACTGGCGGCAAACGATGCTTCGACGATGCCCACGATTTCGTCGATGAACCGCGATCGGGTGAGACGTTGGTGGAACTTCACACCCGAGAGAGCCAGCCCAGCCACGGAATGCCCACCGATGCCATCCACGCGCACGCTTAAGATTTGTGCGGGCCATGTGGTGAGGAACAAACGCTGGCCGATCCTTACTGCGAGGTCTCGGCGATTTCCCACTGCACGCGCGCGCGCATCCAACATACTTGTCGGAGGAATGCGCGCCAGGGCCACCACTGGCAATAGTCCCAGCAAGACGAGTACGGCAACCCTAATAGCTTTGTGCAAAATATGCTCGGACTTTCGCGGGCTCGCCGCAGGCCACGCACCGTGCGGGCACCTCCAGAGGGCGCAGATTCCGGCTGGTCGCGGTAGTCTGCTCTTTGACATACGCTTCGCATTCCAGCCGGTCACACCAAGCGATGTCGACCATTCCCGCTCGCCGCCGGCAAAGCTCGAAGAAGCGCGAGCGGTCCTGTTCCACGTAGGTGTGAGCCGCTAAAAACTCGCGTGCCTGATCGAACATTGATTGCTGAATCTGGCCCAAGAATTCTTTTGTTTTAAACCCAACCTCATCCGTTTCGACAACGCTCTTCGCGCTTTTGTCCCCCTTCTGCTTGTCGCGACGCACGATCACCGCGGTCCCGTTTGCCAAATCCCTGGGACCAATTTCAATGCGGATCGGAACGCCCCGCATTTCCCATTCGCTGAACTTCCACCCGGCGGTACGATCTCGATCGTCCACTTTCACCCGAATGTCGACCGTACGCAAACGCGCTGCCAGGCGATGTGCTGCGTGAACCGGAGCCGTATCCTTCCCCTTGATGATTGGGACGATGACGGCTTGAACCGGAGCGATTTGCGGCGGCACGCGCAACCCGCGATCGTCGCCATGGACCATGATCATACCGCCAAGCATTCTCCAGGACATCCCCCATGACGTCGTCCAGACATGTTGGAGGCTCTGATCGGCCGTGCTGAACGTAATGTCGTACGCTCTGGCAAAGTTTTGTCCCAACTCGTGCGACGTCGCGGCTTGAAGCGCTTTACCGTCGGGCATCAAAGCTTCTATCGAATACGTGTGTGTTGCGCCCGCAAAGCGCTCACTCGAACTCTTTTCGCCGGCGTACACAGGCACCGCGGCAACGCTTTCGGCGACATCCCGATACACGCCGAGCATTTGCAGCGATTCTTGATTAGCTTCCTGCTCGCTCACGTGCGCCGTGTGTCCTTCTTGCCAAAGAAATTCCATCGTGCGCAAAAATGGACGCGTGGCCTTTTCCCAGCGCACCACATTACACCATTGATTGATCAAGACCGGCAAGTCGCGGTGGGACTGAATCCACTGCGAATACATCGCTCCGATCATCACTTCAGACGTTGGGCGTATCGCAAGACGCTCGGTCAACTTTTCGCTTCCGCCTTGCGTCACCCAGGCGACTTCCGGAGCGAAACCCTCCACGTGTGCCGCCTCTTGCATTAATAACGATTCAGGGATTAGCAACGGAAAATAAGCATTTTCATGTCCCGTCGCCTTGAAGCGCAGATCCAGCGCATCTTGCAGGCGCTCCCACATGCCGTAGCCATACGGACGCAAGACGATACAACCGCGCACCGGTGAGTACGACACAAGTTCCGCCCTCAGGCATACGGCGGTATACCACTCGGACAAGTCGGCCGCTTTGGGCGGAATCTCTTTTAGCTCGCGGCTAGTACCTTGGGACATGAACGGCCTTGCGTTCAAGCATCACACGCGCAGTCCTCGCCATCTCGTGCGTCGAAACGACGTTACATGCCCAAATTGACGAGGATCTATACGAGAACTGGAGATGATGGTACGACCGGGTTAGTCGGCGGCCAGCGCGTGAAAAAGAACGCGCTTCGAATCGATGCGTACGGCACCATCGATGAACTCTCCAGTGCGATAGGCCTGGCGAGAACTGCAATCCGCGAGGTGACGGCAGGACATCCGCAAGCCAAGCGTCTCGATGAGTGGCTCGCCTGGACGCAAGATTCGCTGTTCAATCTCGGTTCTCAACTCGCGACTCCCGCTAACGATCGTTGGGACTCGATGCCGCTCGTTACCGAAAATGATGCAACCGCGCTTGAACGCGGCATCGACGAAGCGCAGAAGGATCTCGAGCCGCTGGCAAATTTCATCCACCCAGGGGGCTCGTACGCCGGCGGCTTCTTACATCTGGCTCGGACCATCGCGCGACGGGCTGAGCGATTGCTGGTGAGCCTGGGCGAACAGGATGAGATGCCGCCGCAGGTTCTCCGGTATGTTAACCGTCTTTCCGACGCTCTTTTCGTTTGGTCGCGCTGGATCAATCACGTCCTCGATCGGCCGGAATATCTCTGGAGCGCCTCGACGCTTCCTCCGGCACCTATTTAGTGAGGTTCGGCGTTGCGGTAAGCATGCCGCTGCGAATTCGGTAACGCAAGAGCGCCGCCGCGGTGATCGCATCTCGGCTTGGACTCCAAAACGCGCTCGTCGCGCCCGAGAGCACATCATCTTCATCGATCACCAGGATGGCGGACGCTACCGGCGCGACCATCAGCACGTGCTCGCTTTCGGCGCCGATCGGATGCAGAATATCATGTACTTCAATTCCAACCCAGGGATTGTGGTAGATTCGCGTTGGCCTTATACGCGTATATTGCCTCAAGGTTGCTTCACTTTCGCGGTAGGTCGGGCGAGCGCCCAGTGCGAACGCACGCGCGATGGCGGTAGTACAGCGCTTATTCTCGACTTTGTCGATCGAAGGGCTGCAAAGGGCCGGGGAGCGCAAGGTGTTGCGGCGCGTGCTGCGCGGCCGCGACCTTATTGCCATCGGCCTTGGCGCCATGATCGGTGGTGGGATTTATACCACTATCGGCCCGGGTGTAGCCACGGCGGGTCCCTCCGTCATCATCGCCTTTGTTCTCGCGGGCTTAGCATCGTTTTTTGCGGCGCTCTGCTACGCGGAACTCGGCTCGATGGTGCCCATTGCCGGTAGCGCGTATACATACGCGTACGCAACGTTAGGCCAGGTGATTGCGTGGATCATCGGCTGGGACCTGATTCTAGAATATGGAATAGTGCGGCCCCGGTCGCTCAACAATGGTCCGCCTCGATGCAGGAGGTTTTGCATCGCATTGGCCTGAGCTTGCCGGCGTGGGCGCACACGGCGCATTACGCAACCAGCGGAGCCTGGTGGGCGTTCGACCCGGCGAAGTCCCAAGTCGATCTGTTGGGCGCACTCTTCGTCATCGCCCTTTCCGCTTTGCTTTCCATCGGCGTGAGAGAAACGGCCGCCTCCAACAACGTGTTTGTCATTGTCAAAATAGCGGCGCTGTTTGTCTTCGTTATCGCGGGGCTCACGCTCTTTCATGCGGGCAATTTGCATCCGTTTGCGCCACTGGGATGGGGGCACATCCGCTTTGGCGCAAGCGGCCTCGGCATCATCCCTGCCGCCGCGCTGGTCTTCTTCGTCTTTATCGGATTCGACACTGCCACAACCGGCGCGGAAGAAACCGTAAATCCCCAGGTTGACATTCCCGTCGGCGTCCTCGGTTCGTTATTTATCGGAACGTTTATCTATTGCATCGTTGCAGTCGTGCTCGTCGGCGCCGTGCCCTGGCAGCACGTCGATCAAAACACCCCCTTGACGAAAGCCCTGGCGCCGCTGCATCTGCCAATCGTCGAATGGATCATTCTCATCGGCGTTTTGGCCGGTACCACCAGCGTAGCCTTGACATCGCTGTTTGGCCAAAGCCGGATCTTTTACGTGATGGCCCGCGACCGAATGTTGCCACCCTTCGTGGCGGTGATTCATCCCCGTTTCCGTACACCCGCTCGCATGACGATGATCACGGGATTCCTCGTCGCCATCTTGACGCTGATCGTGCCCCTAGATACGCTGCTCAAACTGGTCAACATCGGAACGTTCAGCGCATTTATCATCGTGTGCGCCGGGGTCATTTACTTACGCTACAAGCGGCCCGATTTACCCCGCAAGTTCCGCTCCCCACTGGTGCCGCTTTTTCCTCTACTCGGAATTCTGCTCTCGCTTTTTCTCTCGACCGTGGGACTCGATTGGTTCACCTGGACACGCTTCTTGGTGTGGCTGCTCGTCGGCCTGATCGTTTACTTCTTGTACGGATACCACAACTCACGGCCCGACGTCATCAATGCCGAGCCGCCGCTTCCCGAGTCACTCTCCCTGGAATAGCTTGTACTTACTTCAGTCACGAAGGATGTAACAACGATCAACGCAAGGATTTCGATGCGAGCCTTGCCGATGCCAACGGCATTACAGGCGACTTCCCCGCCGCCGCACCGGGTGGCAATCGCAAGCCACTAACGGCGCGGTCTTAGGACGCTTGGACCGGCGTGCTACGGTGAGTCTTGCTGGGCTCCGGCTTCTTTGATGCCTGAGGTCATGACGTCGATGCGAGAGGTTCGTTTGTCGTAAGAAACCTTGGCGCCGAAGACTCGGGCGATTGCGTTCATGGACACCATCACGCGGCCGCGCACGCGAAAGGGCGCATGACGGAGCGTTATAGGGTTGCCGTTGAGCGTGCCTCTGGTTTCGCCGACTTGCAACCGCACGGTTTGGTCTCCACGCATGATCTCGACTCGATTGGTGGACGGATCAAAATGCGTGTCGGCTCCCAGCGCTTCACTAATCGCGCGCAACGGCACATATACATCCTGCTGATGGGTAACCGGTGCGACATCCGTGGCAATGCGCTGTCCGTCAACGCGCAGTTCGACGGGTTTCGAAAGCGTCAGCATCAAAGAAACCGCCACGGCGATTGCGGCGGTGATGGCGAGCGTTCTCCAACGTGGTGGTTCCAAATTCATCGGTTCATCACTTCGTGCTTGTAGTCAGGATACTGTTCCTCGATAACTTTTTCGATCTCCAAACGGAGCGCCCCGAGCAAGCGCTCTTCGGGGAACGTCCCAACCAACTCGCCCTTGCGGTAGATTGCGCCTTTCCCTTTACCTCCCGCGACCCCCACGTCTGCCATTTTGGATTCGCCCGGCCCATTGACGACGCACCCCATGACAGCGACTTTGACCGGAGCCGAATATTGTTTGGCAATCGCCTCTACGCTGCGGCCCAGCTCCAAGACATCAATATCGGCGCGACCGCACGAGGGGCATGCGGTGATCTCAAACCCCTTTTCGCGTAATCCGAGCGATTTGAGAATGCCCCAGCAAACGGGGACTTCTTCCAGCGGATCCGCCGCAAGGGAAACGCGCAAGGTGTCTCCGATGCCTTCCCACAGCAGGATGCCCAAGCCAATAGACGACTTCACCGTTCCATCGCGCAACAGCCCAGCCTCGGTGATCCCCAGGTGCAGCGCGTACGGAACCCGTTTGGCCATCAAGCGGTACGCATAGACGGTCGTCGGCACATCGTGGGCTTTGAGCGAAATCACCATATCGGTATGCCCCAAATCCTCGAGGATGGCGACGTGCCGTAGCGCCGATTCGACCATTGCTTCCGCAGTGTGACCGAGCGTTTTTTCCAGATCCGGAGCGAGTGAACCCATATTGACGCCGATGCGAATCGGCGTCCCACGCTCCTTGGCGAGCAGCACCACTTCGCGCGTCTTTTGCGGATCGCGAATGTTTCCAGGGTTCAAGCGCAACTTGGCGACGCCGGCTTCGATCGCTGCGAGCGCCATGCGATGGTCGAAATGTATATCCGCGACGATGGGAACGGGCGACCGATTCACGATGTGGGGCAGTCCCGCAGCATCCTTCAAATCCTGACAAGTGACACGGACGACCTCGCAACCTTCCATCGCCAAACCGTAGATTTGCTCGAGCGTTCTTTCGTAGTCGGCCGTATCTGTGGTGGTCATGGACTGCACGACGATGGGATGGTCGCCTCCAAT
>JALZBG010000218.1 GCA_030947645.1 Vulcanimicrobiota bacterium
AAGCAGTGAACAAACGGCCCTTCGCGCTCGCCATATCTATCTGCTCGGCTCTTGTTCTTGGAGCTTGCGGCGAGTCAACGACGGTCGGCCCACAATCTGTCACCGTAATCGGCGACACGAAACCTTTGGGCAACTCGTCGATCTCCACGTTCGCGCGCGTCGATAATACCGGCACTGTCACCGCTTTCGGCGCGAGCTTCGGAGCCGCCGCGCTGAGCGGTTTACCCGCCACAAGAACGGAAACCATCCTTGCGCTTCCTGCCGCAGCCGTGTCCGCGGGCCCGTTCACATTCTTCACCGTCAACTGGCAACCGCAGGGGCATCCCCCGCCGGGAGTCTACGATGTCCCGCATTTCGACTTCCACTTCTACACGATCACCGACGCGGCGCGAATGGCGATACCGTTTGGGCCGGCCACCAATCCGCCGCCGGCCGCAGCCGTGCCGCCGGGCTACGTTAGCGATCCGGTGACGATACCGATGATGGGCACACATTACACCGACAGCAGCGCACCGGAATTTCATGGTCAAGCCTTTACCGCAACGTTTGTCTATGGGTACTACGCCGGTGCAATGGCGTTTGTTGAACCAATGACCGCGCTCAGCTTTCTCACAACCAAACAGGCTTATGATGCAGCCATTAAGCAGCCGGCAATGTATCAAAAGCCTGGCCTGTATCCGACGCACTATTCCGTGACCTTCGATGCGAACAGCAGCACGTATACACTCACGCTGGACCGCTTGGTCAGACAGTAGCACGGGTATTCCCCAGCCCAGTTGGTAATGGCCCGTGAATAAGGTACCATCCATTCGGCCCCGGGAGTCACCATCGAATGGCGTAAACCCCGCAGGGAGATAAACGCATCTAACCACCAATCACTGTCCGATTGCGCGGCAATGGCAAACACACCACCAACGGCGTCTACTTCTCTGCATTCGGTCGAAGAAGAACGTTTGTAGCGCTGTATGCTGTCGGAAGTTTCTCTCTAGGACGCCTTTAGCCCGTACTCGAACCAGTGAGCGATATGAATTCAAAGACCGTCGTTCTTTCCGCTGTGCGAACTCCTTTCGGACGTTTGGGCGGAGCGCTTTCGAGCATTTCCGCCACCAGTTTGGGGGCAGCCGCCATTCTCGGCGCCCTGAAAAAGAGCAACATCGATCCGGCTGAAGTCGAGCACGTGGTCATGGGCGAGGTTTTGCAGGCCGGTGTAGGACAAGCACCCGCGCGCCAGGCATCGTTTAAAGCCGGGCTTGCTAAAACGGTGACCAGCGAGACCGTAAACAAGGTGTGCGCATCGGGGATGCTCGCCGTAGTGAGTGGTGCGAGACTTATTAATGACGGCGACAACAGCGTGGTCGTTGCGGGGGGGATGGAATCGATGTCCAACGCCCCGTACCTCCTGGAAAAGGCCCGAAGCGGATATCGTTTCGGGGACGGCCGCTTGATCGACGCGATGATTCACGACGGATTATGGGACTATTTTTTTGATGTGACGATGGCCATGCAAGGCGCTCGCGTTGCGCGCGAATTGGGGATTTCGCGCGAAGAGCAAGATGCATACGCCTTTGAAAGTCACCATCGCGCGTTTGCAGGGCATCAAAGCAGAATATTCGCCGACGAAATGATAGCGCTGCGCGTTGCGACGAAGGCAGTTGGTAAGTTAGTCGTCGATAAGATGCCGGAGCCGGCACGAGCGCGGATTCCCGTTGCGGTTGGAATGAACGGCAGCGAAATGAGTATTTGGGACCACATACCGTCGCAAGAACTTACCGCGAGCCCGGAACGCTACTCTCCATTTGTCGTCGGCGATGTTCCGCACACCTTGGTCGATCGGGATGAAGCGGTTCGAGAAGACGCGAGTCTTGAATCGATGGCGAAGCTCAAGCCCATCGATACAGATGGCACCATTACCGCCGGCAACGCACCGGGAGTAAACGACGGCGCCGCAGCTCTAGTGCTTTGCGACGACGAGTACGCCGCCGCCCACGGGTATACGGCGCTGGCGAAAATCGTGGATCACGCTACCGTGGCGTGGGACCCGCCGTATCTCGCCCTCACGCCCGCTATGGCGGCGCAAAAACTTCTCGACAAGAACTCGATGCACGCCAATCAGATTGATGTGTGGGAAATAAACGAGGCATTCTCGGCAGTGGCATTAACCTCGGCGCAGCGTCTGGGGATCGAGCGCGGAAAGGTCAACGCGCACGGGGGGGCCGTGGCAATGGGACACCCTATCGGGGCTTCCGGTGCGCGAATAATTGGAACGCTCATTCATCAATTACGCCGGCGTGGAGGGGGGCTGGGAATTGCCGCTATTTGCAGCGGCGGTGGCCAAGGCGATGCCGTTTTAGTCCGCGTCGACTAGCGCGTGAAAATTGCCGTCATTGGGGCGGGGCAAATGGGTTCCGGGATTGCGCAGGTAGCTGCAGCGGCGGGCTGCAGCGTGATCCTGCATGACCGCGAGGAGCGCTTCATCGACCGCGGCTTGGAGATTATACAAAACAACCTCAATCGAAGCGTCGAGCGAGGACGCATCAGCCAAGAGACGCGCGGCAAGATACTCGCTCACATCAACGGCGAGAGTAATTTGCGAGACTTTGACGTCGCAATCGCGATCGAGGCGGCAACGGAAAACCTGGAAATCAAACGGGATCTGTTTCGTCAGTTGGACAATGCCACGCCTCCGGAAGCCATTCTGGCCAGCAATACGTCCTCAATTTCCATAACGACCCTGGGCGCGGCGACCAAACGTCCTGACAAAACAATCGGGATGCACTTCATGAACCCCGTTCCCGCCATGCAACTCGTGGAAATCATTCGGGGCATCGCCACCTCTCAGGAAACCTTCGATGCAACCAAAACGCTCGCCGAGACCTTTGGGAAGACACCCGTTGAAGTCCGCGACTTTCCCGGCTTTGTGTCCAACCGAGTGTTGATGCCGATGATCAACGAAGCGATCTTTGCGCTCTTCGAGGGCGTGGGGTCGGCCGAAACTATCGATACCGTGATGAAGCTCGGAATGAATCATCCGATGGGCCCCTTGCAGCTGGCAGATTTTATCGGACTCGATACGTGCCTTTCGATCATGGAGGTCTTGCACGAGGGATTTGGCGAGAGCAAGTACCGCCCGTGTCCACTGCTCAAACAGTACGTTGCCGCGGGATGGTATGGGAAAAAGTCCGGTCGCGGGTTCTATTCGTATTGATCTCTGAAAAGCGGATCGGGCCGTCGTTTGAAGTCGGTGAGGAACAAAGCGCCATAGGTCGCCTTGCCGCCGAGATAGCGCAACGCGAAGT
>JALZBG010000219.1 GCA_030947645.1 Vulcanimicrobiota bacterium
ATCTTGACGTTCGTTTCGTTGAGCGCCATGGTCGTGCGTACTTGCTCCCAGGATCGTCCCGGGTTGAACATCGCATAACTGGCGATGAAAGGAATTTTCCCGGCGCTTGCAAGGCCTGCCGCCATTGCCACCAAGAGTTGCTCCGCGACGCCAATTTCAATGTACTGGTCCCGGTGAGCCTTCTTGAAACCTTCCATGCGCGTTGATTCAGAAAGATCTGCGCAAATTGCCAGCACGTTGCGGTTGCAGTCGCCAGCCTCAATGAGGCCTTCGCCGAATCCGTTGCGCGTCGGTACCGCCTTGAGCGAGCCCGCATCGCGATAGTCCACTAGGTGCATCCTCGCCGCCGAGTTGCCCGCGTGAACCCCGACCGGCTGCTGAACAAATCCACGCACGTCTCTAGCCATGAAACGCCAGGAGTTCTTCTCGCGCTGCCTGCAACTCGCGCAGCGCTTCGTCGGCTTGTAGGCGGTTCGGCGGCTTTCCGTGCCAGGTGTAATCGCCTTCCATATATGAGACGCCTTTGCCGGGTACCGTGTGCGCAATGATCACGGACGGCTTGCCCTCGATGCGCTTTGCCTGGTCGACTGTATGAATGAATTGCCCGATGTCATTACCGTCGCACTCGAAAACCTCCCAGTTAAAACTGCGATACTTGTCAGCCAATGGTTCCAGTGGCATAACGTCTTCAGTACTGCCGTCGATTTGAATGAAGTTCCGATCGACGACATTTATGAGGTTGTCAAGGTGGAACTTGCCGGCCGTCATCATCGCCTCCCAATGCAGGCCGCACTGATGTTCGGCATCCGAAGTGACCACGTAGACGCGCCACTCTTTTTTATCCAGTTTTGCCGCCAGTGCCATACCGATTCCTTGGGCGAGGCCTTCTCCAAGAGGACCCGACGTGGTTTCCACCGCCGGAAGACGAACTCGCTCCGGATGACCTTGCAAACGCGTGCCAAACTTACGTAAGGTTAACAGTTCTTCGACGGGAAAGTATCCGGCATACGCCATCGCCGAATAGCGAACCGGCGTGATGTGCCCGCATGAAAGCAACAGGCGGTCGCGCGCTTCCCACTCCGGATTTTTGGGATCGTGGCGCAAAATATGAAAGTAGAAGGCCGTGAATACGTCAGCCATGTCGAGCGGTCCGGCCGAATGCCCTGAACCTGCGGCCAGCAGCGAGCGGATAATTCCTTCGCGCACTGAATTGGCATGTTTTTTAAGTTCGTTGATCCGCCCTGGCGGCAGAGGTTGCATTCCCCGTTATACCCGCCGTGTGATGGTTAGCCCTCGTTCACTCTGCGCCAGGCCTCCGCATCGGCTTGTTCGAAAAATTTGGACGTGCAAACTCAATTCGACACGAGTATCTTCAAGAGCTACGATGTCCGCGGGATCTATCCCTCACAGCTAACCGACGGGTTGGCGCACGACATTGGGCGGGCTTTCGCCACGCTCATTGGTGGAAAAACCATTGCGGTCGGACGGGATATGCGTCCCTCGGGCAAAAAGCTGTTTGACTTCCTTGCAGCCGGAGCCAACGAAGCCGGCGCCGATGTTGTGGATATCGGCATGGTCTCTACCGATGCGCTTTACTTTGCGGTCGGAAAGTACGGTTACGGCGGCGGTGTGATGATCACGGCTTCCCATAATCCGGCTAACTATAACGGCATGAAGTTTACGCGAGAGAACGCGATTGCGCTCTCGCTCGATACCGGCCTCTCCGAAATTCGGGATCAAATATCAAGCGGTGCATTGCCGTCGGCTGTGCCCCAACGAGGCGCGATTACCGCCCGCGATATTCTTGACGATTTTGCGCAACACTGCCTCTCATTCATCGATGTCAAGCAAATTAAGCCGTTCAAGATTGCCATCGATGCGGGAAACGGGATGGCGGGCGAGACGATCCCACACGTGTTCAAACACTTGCCGTGCGAAGTGATCCCTCTGTTTTTCGAATTGGATGGAAACTTTCCAAATCATCCCGCCAGCCCCATCGAACCGGAGAACATGCGGGACCTTCAGGCGGCGGTGTTGCAATACCACTGCGATCTCGGAGTGGCGTTTGATGGCGATGCCGACCGCATGTTTATCGTCGACGAGAAAGCCAATCTCATCGGCGGCGACATGGTTACGGCGCTGGTGGGGCTGAACACGCTCAAGCATTACCCAGGAGCTACGATCCTGTATAATTTGATCTGCAGCCGGAGCGTGCCTGAAGTCATTAGCAAAGCCGGAGGGGTGCCGTTGCGCTCGCAAGTGGGACATTCGCTGATTAAAGCCACCATGCGCGAACACAACGTCGTCTTTGGTGGCGAACACTCGGGGCATTTTTATTTTCGAGATAACTGGTTCGCCGATTCGGGGATGATCGCGCTCATGCAATGCCTCGAACTCTTTGGTCAAGCAAACAAACCGGTGAGCGAAATCGTAGCTCCGATCGACACCCGTTTTCGTTCCGGCGAAATCAACAGCAGCGTTACAGGCATCCCCGGGAAATTGCAACAGTTGCAGGACCATTACCGCGATGCCCAGATCGATCATCTCGACGGTGTCACGATCCAGTATCCCAACTGGTGGATGAACGTGCGCCCTTCAAACACCGAACCACTCTTGCGCTTGAACGTAGAGGGCGATACCAAAGAACTCATGGAGAAGCATCGCGACGAGGCACTAGCGCTCATTCGCGCTTAGGAGATGCCAGCCGATAACGGCGCGATGGCGCGCTACAAACTAACGCGGGACGAGGTAAGCGATAGTTTAGGAAGATTACAAGAACTGCTTCCGCCGGACGCCGGCAAGGAAATTGAGACTGAGCGCGGGCGGCTGGGCCGCGAAAACTTTGTCCTGGCAGTCGTGGGTGAATTCTCAAGCGGAAAGTCGTTTTTGTTGAACGCGCTGCTGGGGAAAATTCGCCTCGAAACGGTTGGCAGCACCGAACGCATAATAGGTCTGCTCGCGACGGATATCAACCCCTCAACGGCCACGATAACCGAGCTGCGGTACGGCGCCGAAGAACGCGCAAACGCTTTATATGCAGACGGACGTCAAGAGCGTATTCCGCTCGATCAACTTTCCCGCTTTATCGCCGTTGGGGACGAAGAAGGCAAGCTGCACGACGTCATTAACGATGAACGACTGGCACCCGCACGCGTTGTCGTGTATGTCGATTCACCGTTTTTGCAACGTGGTTTCGCGGTCGCGGACACGCCGGGCCTGGCGTCCATCAATCCGGCACACCGTCGGGCCACGCTTTCATTCTTGCCGAAAGTC
>JALZBG010000220.1 GCA_030947645.1 Vulcanimicrobiota bacterium
GCATTAGACAGGGGTCCGCTCGCATCGGTGATCTGAGCGCCGGCGGTACTCGCATGATTAGCGCATCGGAGCTTGCCCCGGGATCAGAAATCTCGCTTCGGTTTACTTTACCTAGCGGTGAGCGGGAAGTGTACGTAACCGGCCGGATCGTCATGTCATTCTTTGATGGCCTAACCCAGTCTCACGTGCACGGCGTTGCATTCACGCGAATCGCACTGGCTGATCAAGAGGCGATCGTGCGTTATGTTGGTGATGTGTTACGTCGCGATGGGCCCGCCCTCGACTTCGACCGTCTTGTCACCCAATGGGTGCAATCATCGGAGGTGCCCGTAACGACGCCGTCGCCGCGGCGAACGCGCTCGCCCGCCCACTGCGACGTTGTCGCGTAAAGCTGCGGCATCTTCGAGCAGTACAACGTCGGCGGCAATTACCTACCGGGTTGACGCAGGCGCTGCAGGTTTTCACGCAAGTTCATATTTTGCGTCCGTTGCTCGAGACACGAAAGGCCATCAAACCACCATTGCTCATGCGCATGGTCGGCCTGATTCCCGTGCTACGTCGGTTAGCAGCGCGCGGGGTTGGCTTCGGTTTCCGGCCGGAGCACCCTCGCTCGTTTATCAGGCGAGGTTTGAACACTTCTAAAGGCTCGCCTTGGATGTTCTACCCCACGTAAGGCGGCATACGCCGTTACGCTGTACGCGTCGTAACCGGCGCTGTAACAGGCAGGCCGCTTCCAGGACTCATTCGTTCTGACATTGATTGATGTCGTCCTTGGCCGTGATCGGGAAGGCTTTAGCCTGTGGCAGGCCGGCTATCGCATTGTGCACGTTGTATGCGATCGTGTAACGGTCGATCGCGTACTTCCCGTGCTGCACGTTGCCCAGCAAGACCACGTCGCTTCCGTCGGGGAACAGGATGTTACTGCTAGCGTACAGGTTGGTATTGCCTTCGTGATCGTAGATACCATAGCCGAAAACGGAGTCGTTTCGGATGTTCCAGCCCATCGCGTACCTATCGCCGGGGAGTCCTGCTCCCGTTGGCAGAGGTAAGCCATTGGAGGTGAACATCTCCTCGGCGAGCGAGCCTTGCACGAGGCGATGGGCCCGCACGCCCTCGTCCCACACGACACATCGCTCGCGGTCATGGAGCCCATGCCCGTGGCGTCGGAAGTCGAAAAATTCAGTTCGGGGCATTTGTGGAACGTGCCGAATCGGAGCCTCACAAATCAAGCGATTGGAATCGGTGGCGAATACATCCCTTTGTAGCCCCGCGTTAAATGGCTATGGCGAAGACATAGTACACATCTTCGTCGGTCGTGGGCCGCCAGTCCAGTCAAAATTAAAGACTGTTTTCCGCCATTTGTTCCGGTGGTCTGTGAAACCGGCCACAATCCCGACCACAACGCGAACGCAGCCTGCGACGGTCCATGGTGGATGTGTACGGCGCGCCGACGCCGAACTCATTGGACACGCAGGGCTTGCCGGGTCAGCATACAGGATAGAAATGCGAAATCTGCCGAGAGACGGTGCCGTTAGCCTTGTGATTGTCGGCAGATCTCCATCTAATCTGGGGGGCATTACATGTCGCTCTCGGACCTTGCAGCCGTCGGCAGCTTCGTCAGCGGCTTCGCTGTGCTTGCTTCGCTAATTTTTGTCGGATTCCAGTTGAAGCAAAACACAGAAGCCGTCAGAGCTGCGGCGTCACAGGTTCATTCAAAAAATTGGCAACAAATAACGCTGCCCGTTGTCGAAAGCGGAGATTTTGCGCGAGTTTGGAGGCTAGGGCTCGACGACATTGGATGCCTGACAGACGACGAGCGCATTCGATTTTACTCTTTTACCGGCGCAATTCTGCGCTTCTTTGAAGGCGCCCGCCTTCAATGGCGACACGGACAACTTGATAAGGAGCATTGGCATAACGTTGAGAAAACCGCGATCGATTTTGCAGCGACAGCTGGCTTCAAGGCCTATTGGACCGCGCGCCGCCATTGGCTCTCACCGGAGTTTCAGAAGTGGTACGAGTCACTATCACAAGAACGCGCTCATAGCCTTTACGGCAAACCGCGGTCACAAGTCGCAACCGACTAAGGAGGTTGGGCTGTAATGTACAGCGTTGGGGATAAATGGCGAGCTGACGGCTGAGCTTGAGGGTTGGGCTTTTGAGGCGAAAGCCGGACTCCGTGAGCGTGCGGGCTGAGCGAAGCGACCCCGCTAGGTCAAGTGGTTGAGCGGATGACGCCGTAGGCGTTGTCCGCACAACCACCGGCTTGCGTCGTGAAAAGGCGGCGATGGGAGAAAGGTAGATGCGAAAGCCCGAGACTCCCATCGCGCTCGCGCGTGCGTGCAACTCCGGCATGAAAAATTGATACCGTTGCTTTCCAAGTTCTTTGGCGCGATACATTGCAATGTTCGCATTGCGCAGCACATCCGCGGGGCGGTCGTAACCGGTACGACTCATGGCCACGCCGATGCTGGCGCTGATAAACGTGTCCCTACCCTCAATGCTAAAAGCGGGTTTAAGTTCCTCGATGAGGCGTTCGGCATATGACGTTGCGCCTAACAAAGGTTCTGCGGCTCTTTTGTATCCGGTTTATTTGGTTTACCAACGCGTTGAGGACCCGCTGCTCCTGCGCTTTGAGCATAGCCATATACAGCTTCGGACGATCTACAATGGCTTCGCGCTTTTCAACCGTCGTATTAATTTTTGGCACTTATACCTCAAACAGAGAACGCCCTTAATCATTCTTGCGCAGCCCCACAATTGTCACGTTTGGTGCGCGTTGAATCTTTACTGCTTCACCACAGAAGCCGTCGCGCTCAAACGTATCGGATACTTTTAGATCCGCACCAGCGTCGACCGTCAGAAACGCTAATTCATCGATATTCACGGGTTTACCGTCGATCTCAGCCAGCGCCATGAACCCTTTGCGGGTTCCCACATAACTGCCGACTTCGTGCATACCTATGGACGAATCGGTGCGCAACATCTAAGTTCTTTTGTGGAGCGACTACCCGCTGCCGCGCTTAGGTCACCCATAGCTCGCGATGAGAACGACGGATTACTGGTTCGCAGCCGGGTCCGATCATGTTCAACCTCTTACAGTCTGAGAGCGATGTCGTAGACGTCAGGGGTTCCGATGCCGGAAACCTGATCGAAGTAGGGCGCGGCGCAATAGGTTCCAGAGCCGCTTAAGCCATTGCACCCAAGTGTTACATCGCGAAACAGTACCGCATTTAAGGGACCATAACCGTGCTGCTTGAAATTTGAATAGAG
>JALZBG010000078.1:0-2531 GCA_030947645.1 Vulcanimicrobiota bacterium
CCGTTGTCCGGCGGCCGGGTTATGGGGTCGCGGTTCTCATCGTCGTCCAACCTTTCGCATACTATCGGGACATCGCCGAGACGACGATTACACTTCCGAAGGCGGCGCTGATCGCAGTCAGCCTCGGCTTACTCTAT
Source organism: Vulcanimicrobiota bacterium (assembly GCA_030947645.1). Taxonomy (GTDB): domain Bacteria; phylum Vulcanimicrobiota; class Vulcanimicrobiia; order Vulcanimicrobiales; family Vulcanimicrobiaceae; genus JALZBG01. The sequence goes on from JALZBG010000078.1 coordinate 138, forward strand.
CGCCACGCTAGTTTTCACACGCTACACGCATCAGGCCCCCGACGGCTGCTCATTGCAATCGGTTTGGTGATTGCAACAACGGCGTTCTCGATCTTCCATGCAATGCACGCGGGTGCCGCGTTCCGTGAAACACTTAAGTGGCTTGAATATCTGTTGCTCTTTGCCATCGCCTACGTCGCCTTCCGTGAGGATCCCGACGTAAATCTCGCGTCGCGTACCATTGTCATCACAGTAAGTGTCGTCGCGCTCATCGCACTATCGCAAGAGATACTGGGAGCGCCCTCCGGGTTGTGGTTTAACGGGCATCCCATTCCGCGGATTGCCGGACCGCTCGAAGGCCCGAACCAACTCGCAGGATATCTCGACGTCGCCTTGCCGGTATTGCTAGCTCTTGCGCTCTTCAAGTTCGATTTGTGGCTCGCCGGAGCGCTGGCACTGGCCGCATTCGCGGACGTTGCGACGCTCTCGCGCGCCGGTATACTCTGCGCAGCAGCCGGCTTACTGCTGGTCGGGTTAACTCTGTCGCGCAGTCAATACATGCGCAAAGCCGTCCTTGCAGTCCTCGGCGGCGCCGCAGCAGGCGGATTTACCGCCGCATTTTGGGGATGGACTGTTCACGCCAACGGAATATTGAGAGGTTTTGAGGTGAATTATGCGGGCGGCGTCGGCACCCGCTCGCAGCTGTGGCACGCCGCTTTTACCTTGTGGAAGAAACATCCGGTGTTTGGTCTCGGCGCTGGAAATTTCGAATTAGACATCGGCCAAACGGGCGTACGTAATATAAGGACACACACCAACAGCTTGTATATTCAGGCGCTCGTTGAACAAGGCGTCGTGGGGCTGTTCACCACAGTGTGCCTGGTGTATCAATCTATCGCAACGTTTTGGACCTCACGCAGCCCGCGCGATCCGCTCGTTGTCGGTGCACTAGGCGCGGGCGTCGCACTTGGATTGCATCAAACGGTCGATCTGCTGATCTTCTTTCCTAAAGTTGCGGGCATGTGGTGGATCGTCATGGCGCTTGCTTGCGCGCAACTGGCGCGGCGCAGCGCGTGACCTTTGCAGTGGACTTTCCCCTATTATGAGGACGGTGAACCAAGAGGTCGCGCTGCACATGGTGGCGCACCATCGCTTGGCCTTCAGGGAGGATTGACGTTGAATAATTTGAGGGTCCGTAGCGCCGCACTACTGGCCGCGGTGTCGATGATTACGACGGCTTGCGGCGGTGGAGTGGGGGGAAGCGGCCCTCCCGCTGCGGCCCGGATTGCGCCAGGCCAACTCATGAGTCCGCTCAAACACCTCCTGATCGTCGTGCAAGAAAATCGCAGCTTCGATAATCTTTTTTCCGGCTTCCCGGGAGCCGACTCGGGAACCAGCGGTTTAGCAACCATCGGTCTTGCGGATGGAAAGGACATCGACCACGCGCACGCGGCGTTCGTCACGGAATACGACGGCGGCCGCATGGACGGCTTCGGAAAGATTAATTATTTCCCCGGACCGGTTCGCCCGGCAGGCAATTACCCGTATTCGCATGTCGTGCAGACGGACGTTCAACCGTATTGGGACCTGGCGGCTCGCTATGTGCTTGCCGATCGCATGTTCGCGACAGAAACAAGCGGGAGCTTCACCTCACACTTGGATTTGATCGCGGGATCCGCCACGGATAACGGTCAAACCATCGTCGATTTTCCAACGAACTTGCCATGGGGTTGCGATGCTCCCCCAGGCACCACCACGGAGATCTTGCACCCGAATGGGCTCGTTACGGGCGGCGGCCCGTTTCCGTGTTACGACGACCTAACTTTGGCGCAGCTCATGGATACCGCGAAAGTCTCGTGGAAATATTATGCGCCGGCAGTGACGCAAACCGCTCAACCGGGTGATCAAGGGGGACGCGTCTGGTCCGCGTTCGATGCCGTATCACCAATTCGCTATGGAATCGACTGGGCCAATGACGTTATTTCCCCCGAAACAAAAGTACTTAACGACATCAGCGCGGGAACGTTGCCCGCAGTGAGTTGGGTAATTCCCGATTTCGCGAACTCCGACCATCCGGAATCTGCGTCGAACACGGGCCCCTCATGGGTAAGTTCCATAGTAAATTCTGTCGGCCAGAGTACGTATTGGAACTCGACGGCGATCGTGGTTCTTTGGGACGAGTGGGGCGGCTGGTACGATCACGTCCCGCCGCCGCAGCTGGACTATGCAGGTCTGGGAATGCGCATACCCATGATCGTTATATCGCCCTACGCGAGGTCGCATTACGTTTCGCACACGCAATACGAGCTGGGCAGCATCTTGAAGTTTGTAGAACGAACGTTTGGCTTGCCGTCTCTAGGAACCACCGACCAGAGAGCCAGCTCCATCGAAGACTGCTTTGATTTTACTCAAGCC
>JALZBG010000078.1:2541-8606 GCA_030947645.1 Vulcanimicrobiota bacterium
CGGTTGTTCGTGCTCCACTATCAGCGCGCGTCCTTCGTTCCCGGCGCCACTCCAACCGGCCGCCGGATACTGAGTAGATATAAACTACTTATCGCGGCGCAACGGCGGCATATACGAGTGGCTCCAGCAACGGAGCTTGCCGTTCTATAACAAATGCGTCGCCGACGCGTGCCATATCCGCGGCGCCATAGACTGTCAGCAGCAGACTGCCAACCTCCACAGCATCCCCGACGCGCACGTGTGCGCGTAGTCCAGCCATCCGATCTCGAGAATAAAGGCCGCGCGCTACATCGCCGAGTTGCTCTGCGCCGATAGCGGCGACGTACCCAGCGGACGTACTTCGAACCTCGCGACGCTGCGGGGCCGCTCGCATCGACTCCAGCGCCCCGCGGGAACTGCCCTGCGCTTCAATCATGGCGATGAAGGTGGCATAGGCAGCACCGGACTCCAGCGCGCGAAAGCCGGTTATTTCGCTCGCCTCTTTGCCGCCTAAGCGCAGCATCTGGGCCACCAAATGGAGCGACAGCTGCTCAAGACGTGCGTCCCGCGATGCTCCACTCAAAAAATCTCGCGCCTCAATGATTTCCAGTCCCGTGCCGATCGAAGGTCCCAACGGCTCGTCCATGTTACTCACGATGGCGATGCTGCGGCGGCCGAAGCGTTCTGTCAGCTCCACCAGAAGCCCAGCCAGTTGTTGGCCTACCGCAACATCCCTGATAAACGCTCCACCGCCGACCTTGACATCAAACACGATGACTTTGGCTCCCCCGGCAATCTTCTTCGACACTATCGACGCAGCGATAAGTCCGGGGCTGGGCACGGTGCCGGTACGGTCGCGTAAGGCATAAAGCCGCTTATCGGCTGGAACGAGCGACTCACTTTGCGCGGCGATCGCACAACCTACGCCTTCCACTTGTCTGCAAAATTCCTTCGGTGAAAGGTCGGTTCGCAAACCGTCAACCGTTTCAAGTTTGTCTATCGTTCCGCCGGTATGTCCCAGTGCCCGGCCCGCCAGCTTTGCAACCGCGACTCCGCATGCGGCAACGATGGGCACGACCAGCAAAGACGTCGTATCGCCGACACCGCCGGTACTGTGCTTGTCCATTACCTGCGCATCGTGAAATGATAGCACTTCACCACTTTCTACCAATGCGCGCGTCAGCGCCAACGTTTCGTCGAAATTCATCCCGCGCAATACGCACGCCATGCATAAGGCGGCCATCTGATCCTCGCCGATCTCGCGGCGCATATACCAAGCAATGATTCGATTCCAATCGTCCGCGCAGAGCGCCGCTCCGTCTCGCTTGCGCTCAACGAGGTAACGCATTTCTTGTTGGGCCATCGGCGCGGGTTTCGTTTCATTCAACGCGAAGCCCGCCCCGTGCCCAAGACGCCGCTCGATCCGCTCACTTTTCTTCTCTTTAGTTTCGTTTTCGTTTGCGTCGCACTGCTCACCACTCGCCGACCCTCCTACGGAGTAGCGGCCCTCGTTGTAGCGCAGCCATTCGCGCTCTACCGCGACCTTCTAGGCACAACGGTGACCCTTTCGAAAGTGGTTTTGCTCGCAGTGCTTATTGGTCTAAGCGAACATCTTCCGGCAATTCTCGAGCGGCCGGATAAACGAGCCCGTAGCTTCTTTATCGCGTCTTTTCTTGTCATTGTTGCAACAGCAATTACGCTGCTGCAAGCGCAGTATCGACAGCCCGCCATTCGAGAGACTTTCAAAGCGATCGAGTACATGCTGCTCTTTTCGGCCGCATATTTCAGCTATCGCCTCGACCCCGACCGCTCACTCATAACCAAAAGTGTGGTCTATGTAACGCTTGCCGTGTCGCTGCTGGCACTCTCTCAGGAGTACTTCGCTGCGCCTTCCGTCCTACTGGTCGACGGGCACACGATACCGCGCATCGCCGGTCCCCTTGAGGGTCCCAATCAACTCGCAGGCTATTTGGATTTAAGCCTTCCGCTGCTCCTTGCGCTATGCGTCTATGAAAAGCACAGACTCGGAAATTCCGCTTTAGGCCTTGCCATGTTTGCGTTGTTCCTGACGTATTCGCGCGCAGGAATTTTTCCAGCACTGGTCAGTCTCATCGTCGTCGCGGCGAACCTCCCACTGTCTGCGATGCGCGCTCAGCTCGCCGCACTTTGGACCGGACTTGTATGCGGTCTTGGAATCGCCGGCCTGTGGAGTGCATTGACGCACTCACTGACAGTATTCCACTTTGCTAGTCTCGCCGAAGTGCCCAAAGCGGGCAGCGTCGGCAGCCGTTCGCAGTTATGGCCGGCCGCAGTGACGTTGTGGGAACGCCATCCTTTCTTCGGCATCGGTGCCGGTAACTTCGAATTGGAGATCGCCCGGGTCGGACCGCACGGCATACGGACTCATGCCAACAGTCTCTATTTGCAAGCTCTGGTCGAAGGTGGGCTCCCGCTCTTTGCGGCGACGCTGAACCTGACGTGGTTGTCGATCGCCGCATTCTTCCGAGAACGCGCGCGGTCGCCTTTGTTTTTGGCAGCGTGCGCGGCAAGCATTGGCTTGGCTCTTCATCAACTTTTTGACTACTTGACGTTCTATCCAAAAGTGGGTGGCTGGTGGTGGTTGATTTTAGCGCTTGCTGCCGCCGACGGAGCAAGGCTTAGTGACTCAGGGGCGAAGGACTCGCTCGAATGAAGGTACCCCAGCTCGGTAGGGTGGTCGTAGTTGGTAGTTGCATTCCCCTTGCGTTCGCAGTGGCCGGTGAATTTGCACGCGTTTCGCTGAGCGCGGCCCCTCTCTCCATCGCCTCAGATCTCGCGCAGCCGGTCCCCGTCGCGACGACGTGGCACGACTTTGGCGGTAGCTTGTTTTTAACGTTGCTCGCCGCGGTCATCGTCGCAGCCATCGCGTATGGTATTGTCCTGCGAGATATCGCAACCAATTTCTACGGCACGCACGTTCGCGCGATTGTGATCGCCATAGGTTTGCTTGGAAGCCTGAGCATCGTCGCAGCTATGACGTTCCCGGTGATTTTTTCAAGTGACGTCTACGCTTATGGGACCTACGGTCAAATGGCGGCTCATGGGATAAACCCGTATTCGCATGTCCCGCTAACTTTAACGGATCCATTGACGCGCGCCGCAATCTGGCAGTGGGGAAACCCCCCGCCACTCTGTGTGTACGGCCCCGCGTTTGTTTGGCTTGCAAAAGTTATCGTGACAGGCTTTGCACCTGCCGGCGCGGCATGGCAACTACTTGGGTTACGCATTCTGGCGGGACTTTCGCTTGTTGCGTGCGGTCAACTAATGTTTTGGGCCCTAGATAAGCAACCTGTCCGGCGCCGGCTGCTAGCGGCCGCGGGCGTTAGTTTAAATCCGGTCGCACTGTGGGCCGCGAGTGAAGGACATAACGACGCGCTGATGTTGTTGATGGTTCTATGCGGTTTCATCATGTTGCGGCGCTTCGGTTTAACTGCCGGTTCATTCGTGATAGCCGCGTCATCATTGGTGAAAGCTCCGGGTGTAGCCGCGGGTATCGTGCTCGCGGCCTTCGCGTGGCCGGTACGCTCTCATTTTGTGAAGGTTGCGTCCGGACTGTGCGGCGGCATCATCTTAACGGCAATGGTTGCGCGACCGTTTGAGGCCGGAATCAGCAACGTGCTCATACCCCGGGGACACTACACGCCGCAGTATTCGGCGCAATACCTCTTTTCCGAATTTTGGCGCCAACTGCTGCCGGGGCACGTACACACCTTGGAGCTTGGCGTCGCAGTAGCGCTAGTGGCTTCGGGCACTCTGTTGCTTTACGGTCTTCGCTTGGCCCTCGCCGGCAAACGGGAGGGCGCTGCCTTTATTGCCCTCGCGCTATGGCTGGCGATTCCAAACCCTTACCCGTGGTACGCGTTGTGGATATTGCCCGTTGCTTTTGTGAGTTTTGAAAGTTCGGCGTCCCTGGCCATCATCGTTGCATCGCTGGCTATCTTCGCCCGCTACTTTCCCGATGTCGCCGTTGCGAACAACACCGACCTTAATCTCGTTGTGACACTATGCGAAATAGCACTTCCGATGTTTCTTCTCGTCCCGAGAGCGCACGCGCATATACGCAGCGCGACCTTAGGAGCGGCCGAGCGCGCTTCCTAAGCGCCCTCGGAGCAATCGCCTTCGTCGGGGGTTTCACAAGTTGCTCCAAGCCCCCAGCGGCGCAACCTCCCGCCCAGACTACCGGAATCCCGAGTGCCCAATATCGTTACGTGTTGTTACCGACACCCTCGCCTGAGCTCACACGGTCCGGTCCTCGCATTGTAGAAATAGATCTCAGTGATCGCAGTGTGACGGCGCCGGGGCCCATTGCGGCGCGAATCAGAACGACGGACGACGTTATCTCCGTAGACGTTCGTTCCATGGGGCGGGCGTTTTCCGTTGCGAAGCAAGGCCCCGGACTCTTCGAAGGAACAAATCGCTTGCCGAACATTCCGTTTTTTCTCAAAGGCAAAACATATTCGGTGGATTTCGTAGCAACAGACGGCAGCGGGCGGACGGTAACGCAAAGCGTTTCGATTTACCTCAATCGCTAGGTTACGGCAAGCTCTGGAGTCCTTCCCTAAGGACAGCGGAATTTTACATCAGGCCCTGTGGGGAAACCGTAGGCGGACGCTTCGCGTTGCGCTGCGCCATGTTCGGTTACACGATCGTAGAGCTGCTCTCGACTCTGCAGTTGAGTGTTGAGATCTTGAGAATAGCGCCGGGTAGAAGGTTGTAACCGCTTTCCGAGCTTGGCTGGGTCCGGGCCAAAAATATGGAGCGTCGTTGCTCCGCCCGCGAGATAACGCTGTGCAATGAGGAGATGTCCGACTTCATGTTGTTGCAACGCATCCATGTAAGATCGCAGCTCGACTTTTTCTGACGCGTTCATCGCGGGCCATGACCACTGGGGCATCGTAAGCACCGCCGCACGTGGATCGATGGCAGAATGAAGCACAATATCGGCACGATAACGCCGCGACCCAAGCCTGCTGATCTTCGGAGGACTCGAAAACAAACGAACCTGATAGACCATATGCGCGACGACGGCATGCGCGGCAACGTAACCGGCCGCGTCGTTGCAATCATGAAACGCACGAAGCTGAAAAGCAACGCGGTAATCCCCAGCATCCGTGGCGGACGCCTCAGCGAAAAGCATCGCCAACGTTAGGAGCGCCAACACCGGTCTCGACAAACGTTCCACCCTGAGCGTGCGGAAGGGAATGTCATCATGCACCTTGTCGAAGGACCTGTCATCCTGAGCTTGTCGAAGGGCGGGCGTCATGCAATGGTGCCATCGTGATTGCCAGGTTCATGCTTCGACACGCTCAGCATGACACGCGTGTGCAGTGTCTTCGATGGCCTCTGTTTGAGCGGCTCATGCTTCGACAGGCTCAGCATGACATGAGTGCGTCGTGTCTTCGCTGGCTTCTGTCTTACACGCACAAGCTTCGACAGGCTCAGCATGACGTGGTTGTGTCGCGTCAGGCTGAGCCTGTTGTGGCCTGGTTTCTTGAGATCAACTAATTTTGGCTGTTGCCGCTCGACACCGCCTGCTTCATTGTCTCCCCGCTTTCCTGACTGCCCACCGCGATTTTCTTCGGCTGCGCTTTGGGAGAGAGGTTCATCCTGATGGTCAGCAAGCCGTGCTCCACGTTGGCCTCGATGTTTTCGCTGTCGATCTCTTCGGGCAGCGCGAGGGAACGCGTGAAGGTGCGTCGGTCATTCTTGCCGGCCACTTGCAACACGCCGTTGTCCAGAGTCACTTCGATCTGGTCCGGTTTGTATCCGGGAACCGGAATCTCAACTTCGTAGCCCTGGTCCGTCCGGCTTATTTCCAATCCATGAAACTGGGAAAGGTTGGAGAAGAAATTCCGGAACGGATCGAAACCGAAAATGTCCGTGGGACGGTTGGCGGCCATCCCGCTCTCTCGCTCTGTTCTGGCCAAGTTTCTCATGCGTGCACACTCCTGAAATCTGGTATCATGCGACTTTGTACCGATATTTTAATCTTGGTTAGCACTCTCGTCAAGAGACTGCTAAGACCTTCCGCCAAGGGGGTGTAGATA
>JALZBG010000221.1 GCA_030947645.1 Vulcanimicrobiota bacterium
TTCCAGGACTCGGTCACCGGGTTTGGGTCGAATCCTTTGAAGTCGTTGCTGATGACGTGCATCTGCCGTAGATCCCAGAAGAAAATCTCTGGGACATCCCGCGCGAGCAATTCCTGAATTTTATAATAGTCGGCTTTGCGCGACGCTTGGTCGTACTGCCCGAGCGCAAGCTGCTGAGCTTTTTCCATATCGGGATTACAATAACGAGGGTAGTTGTAACCGCCTGGCGGGAAGTTCTTGCAGCCGAACTGCGATGAATCGTCGGGATCGACGCCCGAGAACCAGCCGGCCAAACTGAGATCGAAGTTGCCCAATTGCAGTATGCCGCCTTCGCCTGCCGGCGCGAAGAGCACGTTCCCCGGGTACGTTTTCACGGCAAGATCAATCCCGGCTTCCTTGAGCATGCCCTGGATCTGAATGCTGGCTTGCCGCCGGGTTACATTGCTCGTGTTATAGACGAGCACCAGCGAAAGACGCTGGCCGTTCTTCTGCATGATGCCGTCTGATCCGGGAGTGTAACCGGCCTGTTGCAGCAGCTGCTTTGCTTTGCTTAGGTCGTGAGGGTATTGTTTGACGTTCGGGTTGAACGTCCACATAAAGTGCGGCTGATCTTCCACCGCCATTTTCTCTTGTCCAAAGGTAAGCGTGTCGATCAACCGCTGCTTGTCAATCGCGTACGCTATGGCCTGACGGACGCGGACGTCCTTTAATAGCGGGTGCGAAATATTTAGTTGGACGTCCTCGTAGCCGTTGACGTCGACGAAAAACAGCCTCGTTCCCGGAATATCCTTGACCGCATTGTAGTTTCGGATCGACGATTCGAACATCCAATCGATATCGTGCGTGCGCGCTAAATTAACCGCGGTATTTTCATCCGGAATAATCTTAATGATGATTTTATTCAGCTTCGGCGCACCTTGGTAGTACGCCGGGTTAGCCGCCAGTTCGATGTGGTCACCGTGTGCCCACTTGACAAATTTGAAGGCACCGTCGCTAACCGTTGGAGCGCTGGTGAATGGGATCTGATTGATGTTGGGATACTTCGATAGGATGTGGGCTGGGGCTACGGGAAACGGCTGGTCGCTATCGGCGAAGAATGTATTGACGAAAGGCGCGAATTTCGTTTTAAGGTGCACCACGGCGGTGGAATCGTCGGGCGTATCTATGCTTGATACGGTATCGTATCCGTGCCTAGAGACAATATTGTTGTTCGGGTTCATTATTGCTTGCCAGGACCACTTCACGTCTTTACTGGTGACGGGTACGCCGTCCGTCCACTTCACATTTTTCCGCAGGTGGTAGGTAAAGGTCAAGCCATCTTTGCTGATGCCGCCGTTTTCCGTGGTCGGTATCTCCCGTGCGAGCATTGGAACGGGATTTCCCTTTGGATCGGCGTGGGTCAACTGCTCGAACATGAGGTCGGCGATCATGACATCGGTGGTGTTTGATGTCAGCAGCGGGTTAAGGTTTTTGACATCCTGCTGGATTGCCACGCGCAAAACTCCGGCTTGCGTACGCGCGTTGCGCGGCTGGGCGGCAGCACTCGACTGGTCCGCGGTGCTCGTCGCAGTGGTTGAGGTGCTGGTGGTTTGCGTGCAGGCGGCCAGAACGGCGCCGAGCGCCGCGAATGCGACAATGCGTTTCAAGATGTCTCCTTCGAAGATACGCCTTCCAGGGCGGTTAAAACAGGCGCGCGGTGTTTTCGGCTACCCTTAGACCGCGGCCTTCGGCCCGGTCCACTTCACGGGGACGGGGTCGAAGCGTTCGTGGCGCCAGGTGTAGGTCCCGAGCCCCTGCGTAGCCGTGCGGAGCTCCGTGATATAACGCGAGAGTTCCACTTGTGGAACGTCGGCCTCAACCATGTCGACGCCAGGTTTCTCGGCCGGACTCATGCCCAGAATCTGTCCGCGTTTACCCGTGAGCTGCCCGATAACCGCAGAGGTAAAGTGCGTCGGCACCGTCACGGCCACTCGAACGACGGGTTCTAGTATGACGGGATTACACTTCGGCAACGCGTCGCGCACGCCCATTGCGGCCGCGGTCTTAAACGCTTGTTCGCTCGAATCCACATCGTGATATGCTCCGTCGAAGAGGACGACGTGCACGTCGGTGACCGGATAACCGCCGACGCTGCCGTGGGCCAGCGCTTCGCGAACTCCTTTTTCGACGGCACCGAAGAACTGCCGCGGCACGACGCCGCCGACGATCTTTTCCTCAAATGTTACGCCGTTGCCGCGCTCGCGGGGAGCAAAACGCAACCAGACGTCGCCGAACTGTCCGTGACCGCCGGTCTGGTGTTTGTAGCGCGAATGTACATCGGTGCCGGTCGAGATCGTCTCCTGGTAGGGGATAGCCGGCGGTGCCGTCAGTACGGCAACCTTATACTTGCGCGAAAGGCGTTCGACGGCGATCGAAACGTGTTGTTCGCCGCTGCCAAGCAATTGAAGTTCGTTAGTAATCTCGGCGCGCTCTAATCGAAGCGCCGGGTCTTCGTCAACGATGCGGGCGAGCATTTGAAAAAGCTTCGCCTCGTCCATGCGATCTTTTGGTTTTATGGCAACGGCGTATACCGGTTCGGATTTTTGAACGCGGGGCAGAAGAATCTTAAAGCCGTCGCTGGTCAACGTATCGCCCGTACTAACGGTTTCGAGGCGTGCGATCGCTGCAATCGTCCCCGGGCCTGCTTGTTGCAGTGCTTCTTGCTTCTTTCCCTGTAGCCGGTACAAGCCCGCGGAACGCACTTTCTCGCCGGCTTTTGTGAGGTTCGTAAGGGTCGAGTCGGGCTTAAGGGTGCCGGTGAGCACCCGCACGATTGAGAGTTTGCCCGATTGCGGATGAATGGACGTTTTTATCACGTGTGCCACGATTGGACCGTCGATTTTGGGTTCCACCGGGCGCCCTTCGGCGTCGACTTGCGCCGCCGCAGCCGGCGACGGAAACCATTTCTCCATCGCGCGCACAAGTGCCGAAGTGCCGAACCCCGGCAATCCCGCCGTCACGAGTACGGGAATGATTTGATCGTGAGCGCACTCGTCGCAGAGGTCTTTTTCGACCTCCTCGAGCGGCGGTTCGACGCCTTCGAGCAATTCTTCCATAAGATGATCGTCAAAGTCCGCCATCGCCTCGAGCAAGTGCTCTCGCGCGCTTCGCGCGGCATCGCGAAGCTCCGCGGGAATTTCGGTGTCGAGTTCTTTGTGGGCATCGTAGCGGAAGGCCCGCATAGTTGCTAAGTCGATGTAGCCGGACAGAGACTCGGCAATCCCTATTG
>JALZBG010000222.1 GCA_030947645.1 Vulcanimicrobiota bacterium
CCGTCATCCAAGGGGACCCCGCGGGCGTCGAGCGCCCGTCCGAGTACTCCCGTCCCCAGCGTCATCAAGAATGCGTCAGAATCGGATTGCACGGAGTCTCCCGGCATCATTCCCGCGATCGCACCATGAGGCGTTACGGTGATTTCCGCGCGGTTGATGGCGCTGACGGTACCATGCATGCTACCGCGTTGACTTTTTACCAGCACTCCATCGCCGATTGCCGCCCCCGGCAACGAAACGTGCAGCATTCCCGCACTGATTCCGTGGACGCTGCCGAGCCCTCGCGCGATCATGTTTGCCGTCTACGCAGTATGTGCTCCAAGCGCACTCCAAGTGAGGCGTCGAGGCTCCCGTTGGCGACCTGGAGTATGACGTCCCCAAGACGCAAGCGTTGGTCCGATATGACCGGTACATCAAACCCATCCAGCACACTGCAATCATCGGGATGCGCTCGAACAGCTACGGGAACTTCTCGCGCATACCGTTCAATCACCGCATTGCAAACAGCACGGACATCGACCGGCCGCAGCATCAGTTCGCGCGCAAATACCTCGCTCGCCAAATCACGATACAAACCGTCGAGCGCGCATTCGAGCGCTTCAGCGACGCGCGCGCGGAACAGCCGTATGTCGTCGCACGCTGCGCGCTCTTGCGATGGTTCGGACCGCAATTCTTGGGTCGGTGCTGCATCATCGGGAATGGTGCCCTCATCGACCCTTTCGCATGGGGGCGGTCGCAAAAGCGCAGCAAGCGATTTGAAGTTCTCAGGCGCTTGCAATAATCGTTTCGCAATCCCCAAGAAGCGGTGACGTCGGGCGCGCCATTCGACGTATAATGGCGGAACGCTCATCGGGCGGATACATGTCGAGAACCGCTGCGGCGGTAGCAGCAGGGAGTGCACTGATCACAGCTGCGGCCGTATGCGGCGGTTCGTGCAACAAGGCCCCGCGGACGGCGGTCGGGGCAAAGCCCGATACCGTACGCTGCGTTCGTGCGACGGTGCTCCGCGTTACAAAGGCACGGACCAATGTGCTGACCGGCTTTACAAACAGCCGCAGTGTGAACATCACGATGATTCCTAACAGAACGATCGGCACCGCGGGTACGATGACGCCGTATGCGAGCCACCACGCATCTTTACGGGCAATCAAGGAACGCGAGAATGGAACGGCTTGCACCGTAAGCGTATCTCCGCGATGTTGGTCTAAACCGGCAGCCGCGGCTGCAAGCGAGTGGATCTTGTACAGGTCGAGCCCGCGTCCCGCGTCGACGAAAATAGCGATGGAAAGGCGTGAAAGTCGGCCTGCAGCGAGATGCGTTTGTTCTTCACGCACGTCGCTCCCCCGGTCGTCGCTAATCATTTGTTTGCTGTAATGCTTGTTCAGACTTGAGTACACTTCAGCCGATCGATTCGTGCCGATCGCCGCACCGGCAGTAACCGCGCGACGGACTTCGCGCATGTGCTGCGCCCGTGGATCGACTTCCATTCGCACGCGCACTATCGATGAACCGCTTCCGAAAGCTCCGTCGAGCGCACTTTGCAACGAATTTTGCAGATCGCCGGCGTCGCTCTCGCCACCTCTGGAATCACCCAGCGCGACGCCCCGGTCGTCGACGATCGTAACGCGAGTGGTCTCAAGGCCGGGGACGCCCGCGGCGATAAATGAGCGGATTCCCGCCACCGCATCCTGAGAAAGTTTTGCGCCGGAGTGCAGGGTAAGGCGGGCGCTTGCACTGGCGTCGTGTGACTGTTCATCGGCATAATAGCCGGGTCTGGCTGGCGCGATAATCACCCGGGCGTCGTCGACCCCGGCTATGCCCCGCAGGCCAAGCTCAAGGTCGCCTGAAAGTCCGTCGCGGCTCTGCGCCTCCAGTACACTTTGTGGCGTCAACGCCCCAACCTTCGCCAACGTCTCGTCGGAGCCGACGATATGCGCATGCGGTACTCCCGAGAGCGACAAGCGAAGCAACAGTTCATTTCGCTGCCTGGCGGATACCAGCACATTATCCGCCGTAGGCGCAAAGACGGCGTTCCAGCTCGCTAAACGCTCTTGCACTTCAGCAAGTTGCTCGGGGTGCAAACCGGTTGCAAAGAGCTCGACTCTTGAATCACGCGTCAACCGGGCAGCAAAGACAGCCGCAACGACGACCAAGAGCGCGACGCTCAACGCAATCAGTTTTGCCCGAAGATGCAATTCGTTGAACTGGCGCAATACGCTGGAAACGTTCATTAAATCTGCATGCTCAAGATCGTTGAAAGTGCCTGTGCCGTGCGCTGGGCGGCTGCGGACGCGACTGAGAGAACGACATCAGCCTTCGCTCGTTCAAAAATTGCGTCTTGTAAGGAGCCGCCGCCTGATGCGAAAGCGGTTTCGGACCGATCGGCGCGCAACAGCGCTTCTCCGGCATCGTTCAATGCTGCACTGAAGTCGCCGAAGGCAACTTTCGCAGAGGGCTCAACGGCTGGTGGGGCGTCAGGAATAAGCGGCGTAATCGTCACAAGCGCCCCAGGTCGATCGTGCGCTCCGCTAGACGCTTGCCGAGATCGAACACGCTGGCGTTGGCCTCGTACGCACGCGATGCATTCAACACTGAAATCATCTCGGTTAAAACATCGACAGAGGAGCCTTTTTCGCTGTGTGCGCCCGCGTAGGTGATTAACGCGGGCGGGGCGTCAAGACCGTCGGAGTACGTGCCCTCCTCAGTTGCAACTGCAGTGCTGAAATCGGGTACCAGGCGTTCAAAATTACCGTCGCGCCCTGCGGCCTCCGCGACCGCTATGTTGCGTGCGGCAATATCGAGCGCGGCGCTCTGCGCCTGCATTCCGCTGGCTGCGAGCGAAAGCGTGTCAAATGCGCTCATTTAGTTACTGCTTTGACTTCTGCAAGTCGCGCGTGTAACGCCGATAGCAACGCTTCGGAAAACAGCGCCTGCGAAGCAAAACCTGCCATCGCAACGTCGGTGTACGGCGCGCCAAGGGGGGTTCCGGTCCTGGCTGTTTGTCCGGCGCTTGCGGTGATCTGCGACTGCGCTGCGCTAAGGGCGGTCTGAAGTTGGGGTGCGATATCGAACATGGCACCAGCATAAAACAAAAAGGTGACGAATTCTCGTCACCTTCGTTGCCGCGTTGTTACGCAGCGTTCAGCGTTTGGAGAACTGGAAGCGCTTGCGCGCTCGTTTGCGTCCATACTTCTTTGATTCTTTTTCGCGAGGGTCGCGTGTCAGCAAACCGTGCCTGCGCAGCGGTTCGCG
>JALZBG010000079.1:0-2107 GCA_030947645.1 Vulcanimicrobiota bacterium
CGCTCAAGCGTTTGAGCCGTTGTTTGGATGAATACCTTATCGAAGGCGTGCCCACGACAATCCCATTGTTACGCGAACTGATTGACTATGATAAAATAACGAACAACGAGTACACAACGACCACCCTCGAAGAATTTGCCGTGCACAAGTTCACCGGCGCAACGGCCGATCACGGTAACATGGAACGGAGCAAGGCATCGCAAGCATCCGGCGAGGTTGTTCGCGTCGAAGTAAACGACAAACTTTTTCGCGTTCGCTTAGTTGACCAGGCCCCCACCCAAGGCAAAAACAAAGCAAGCGGTGCGCCACGGCTCGCCTCGGGACGTAGCGTGATATCACGAAATGGCAGCGATACGATCGAAGCGCCCATGCACGGCATCGTCGTTGCGCTGATGTGCCAAGAAGGCGAAGCGGTCCAGGAAGGCCAGGTCGTTGCCATAATCGAGGCGATGAAAATGATGAACGAAATTCATGCACATAAGCCGGGCACCGTCAGCATCGTGCACGCCAAGCAAGGCGAGAGCGTGGAAGCGCATTCCCCGATTATGACGTTGATATAATGGCCCGGCAGTCGAATACCAGCGGGATTCCACTACTGCCGGTCTACAGCGAAGCGCCCACCGAATTTGATCGAGGCAAGCCGGGCGCTTTCCCATACGTACGCGGGGTCCGCCAGGAGATGTATCGCCAGCGCCTGTGGACCATGCGACAGTACGCGGGTTTCGGCAGCGCCGCAGAGTCGAACGAACGGTACCGATATTTGCTGGCGCATGGTACTACTGGTCTTTCGGTAGCGTTCGACCTGCCGACCCAACTCGGCTACGATTCCGATGCGCAGGCGGCTCGCGGCGAGGTTGGAAAAGTCGGCGTTGCTATAGACAGCGTAAGCGACATGGAAACGCTTTTCCGCGACATTCCACTTGAAGAAGTCACCGTTTCCATGACCATCAACGCTCCAGCAGCGATTATCTTTGCTATGCTGCTTGCCGTGGCACGCCGGCGAGGCGTCAAGTTCCAAAACCTGGGCGGAACCATTCAAAACGACATTCTCAAAGAGTACGTCGCTCGAGGTACCTACATCTATCCACCAATGCCATCGATGCGCTTAGTGACCGACGTCATGGCCTATTGCGCAAAGGAAGTCCCAGCCTGGAATACCATTTCGGTTTCAGGCTATCACATTCGCGAAGCCGGCTCCAGCGCCGTTGAAGAGATCGCGTTCACACTCGCCAATGCCAAAGCTTACCTGCGAGCCGCGCAAGCCTCCGGACTTAGCGCCGATACCGTCGCTCCGCGAATGTCTTTCTTCTGGAACGCACATAACGACTTTTTTGAGGAAATTGCAAAGTTCCGGGCGTCCCGTTATTTGTGGGCGCACATAACGCGAGATGAATTTGGATGCCAGGATGCCCGTTCGCACACGCTGCGCTTCCACGCGCAAACCGGCGGTTCCACACTAACGGCCCAAGAACCGGATAATAACGTGGTCAGGGTGACGCTGCAAGCACTCGCGGCCGTCCTTGGCGGCGCGCAGTCGCTCCACACCAACGGTAAAGATGAAGCTCTAGCTTTACCAACGGCAAATTCCGCCCGGTTGGCCCTACGAACGCAGCAGATCATCGGCTATGAAAGCGGGGTTGCCGACGTGGTCGACCCGGTCGCCGGATCCTATTACGTGGAAGCGTTAACCGACGAATTAATCACGCGCGCGCGCGACCTAATAACCGAAGTAGATGAGCGAGGCGGTAGTGTAAGCGCGATTGAAAGCGGCTGGATGCAAACCCGCATATCGGATTCAGCCTATCGCGCACAAGGAGCCATCGAACGCGGCGACATGGTGGTCGTTGGTCTGAATCGCTTCGCCGAACAGAGCGATGATTTGCCTATGCCATTGCAGCGTATTGATCCACGGATCCAAATCGCACAGACTTTGCGCTTATCGGAGCATAGGGAGCAACGGAACGCCGTGCGAGTGCAAGAACGCTTGGACGACGTGCGTGAGGTTGCTAATAAAGACGGGAATTTGGTGCCGTATTTCATCGAAGCGGTTGACGCCGGAGCAACGCTTGGTGAAATTTGCGATGTGTTGCGGGAGGTTTTTGGAGTT
>JALZBG010000079.1:2117-8472 GCA_030947645.1 Vulcanimicrobiota bacterium
GTCGCATGAAGATCGACCACGTGGCCATTGTGGTGCGAGATTTAGAAGGAACGCTTGCGATTTACACCGGCATCTTGGGGTTTAATATCGCCTATCGTGAAGTAATCGACGAGCAATCCGTAGAGGTGATAGGCCTAGCAGCCGGTGATTCCAGTATCGAACTGTTGCGCCCGCTTTCGGAAGACTCGCCGATTGCGGCATATCGCGGGTCCGCAGCCACGAAGCTGCATCACACTGCCTATCGCGTGGACGATTTGCAAGCTGAGCTTGCCCGCCTTAAGAGCGCGGGTATCCGACTTATCGACGAGGAGCCGCGTCGAGGAGCACATGGCAACATGATTGCTTTTTTGCATCCAAAGAGCACCGCGGGCGTGTTGATAGAACTGTGCCAACCGGCTGACACAATGTCAACGCAATCAAGATCGGATGTCCTGGAATGAAAGACTGGTTCGTTCAACTTTCTCGCGGTGTGAGCAGCGGCATTGCACATCCCATTGCGACCGCCGCGTGCATCCTTGCGATACTCGCTTGGACTCTTATAGGTCCGCATTATCATTTCGGCAACCAATGGCAGGTTGTCGGAAATCTGGTTCCCAACATCGTTGCGTTGCTCTTGCTGTTCGTTATCGCCGGCGCTCAAAGGCGTGACACCGAGGGACTTCATCTCAAGATTGACGCACTGATTGCCGCAAATCCCAATGTCAAGAACGCAATTCTCGGCATCGAATCAGCAACGGAAGAAGATTTGGAACGAGCCAAAGAACATATCACTGAAATCGTCCAAGCAGTCGAAACGGCCGAGCACGCCCGCTCTTAGCGCCGTTCTCGCAACCTAACGTCTAACTCGGTTTCGAACGTACGGTCCCACGGAAGAGTAATCACGAAACCCGCATCTTGATATTGCGGATAAATGCGTTTTAGCAAGTCCAATGCATGGGGCCACAAGCTGTCTCGGTTCGTACGGTCAGCCTGAATAGCCGCATCGGGCAAGAGATAGGTATGGTCCTTAACGCCTTGTGCATCTAACGAAGCGATAAGCTCGGGCCGCACAAAAGCGTGAAAGGCATAGTCGTCGACATACCGGTCAAGCATGAATTCCGCATGGGCGAGCGCGTTATACCGGCCCGTCCGCCGCCCCACGCCGACGGCAATGGCCTCTGCCAGAGCGGTTCCGACCGTGTTTGCGGCTGTATTCCACGAAGCGTATGCGTCAAGTTTATCAGCAACCTTGGCGGAAATCAGTGTTTCCAAGAACACGCTCAAGGGCGCGTACGTGTTGGCCAGAAAAGTGAGGTCGGCTAGTGCAACTGGTTCTCCCTGGTGCACTTCCTTGGCGACTGCGGCGAGAAAGACGCCGTCATCGGCAGCGGTGGTTTGTGGGACGCGGACGTGCAGTTCGAGATCTGCGTGCGCGTCGTTACGTCGTGCACCACATAGCGCTATTAAGCTGTTAATGGTCACGTCAAGCGGCGCGTATTCCAACGGATCGTTGAAGCTTGCGCCGTCGCTGCGCGAATAGTGAACCGAAACCGACGGGGTCCAGCCGATACGGCGCGCAAAGGCCGCAGCAACCAGCGCCATCCCGAGCTCATCGGCCCCAGGCTCGATCGAAGCACGATCGGCAATTCTAAAACGCCCTACAGCCTCGGTCATAGCCCGGACGTCTTTAAGATGCAATCCCACCGGACCCGCATCATCTTGTCCCAAGACGACGCGATCGACACTTCCCTGCGCTGCAAGGCGCAGGAGGTACAAGTCGACATCCCGATTGCGTTCGCGCGTTTGCAGATATGCGTTCAAGAGCGTCGGCCCGATACGCTCGCGCAACTGGTCTGCCTCGCTCGTCTCTTCGCCGGGCACAGGCGGATCGTGGAGATTGGCATACGTCTGCAATTCGGCGGCGTGACCCGCGGCAAAGAAATTCGTCGCAGGACCAATTGCCGGGACTGCCGTCGGCGCGAGTCGCATAATTGTGCCGAAGGCCGCGATCCACACAGACGGCCTGCGCTGACGCAAACTTTGGAGCGTGCGCAAACGTCCAAGGGCCGCACCTTTTGGTACTCCGGGAATGCGGGAAGCGACGAGGCCGCCGTAGGCAAGCATATCGCTGGAGACGACGACCGCATCAGCCACCTCGGTTTGGGCAGATTCCAACCAAACGCGAATCGCTTCTGGATCGCCGGGCGAAAGATAACGGCCAAGGGAGGCACGCGGCGGCATGCGCAACGCTTCTCCCGCGATTGAAGCCAGCATCGCCGGGAGTTGGCGTGTAACGGGACGGTCATCGAGCGGCACAAAGGCGACCATCGCAGGTGCCGCGCCGCCGGTTTCGCAGAACAACGTAAACACGCACGCAAAAAGCGCCGCAATTTTCACTGCGACGCTTTTTCCGTGCCTGGTTCGGATCAGCCTATCGGCTAAGTCTTAAAACCATAGAGCCCACGTCCTCTGGGGTCGGCAACGAAAACCTTATATGCGTGGCGAACGCCAAGGGACTGCGTAAAAATGACATGCACCGGAGTGTTGGGCTTCAAGTCTTTTGATTGGTAGGTGCGGCCATTCTTCGCGCTGATGACTTTGGGGAAACTAATGAACGACATGTCGCTCGGCACACCGTCGATGCAGTGTACGCGGACGTTTACCGCCGAAACGTGGCGGATGTACCCGTGGCAGTCCTTGTATTTTCCGCCCACCGGCGGACCATGATTGACGGTTGCCATGCCCGGTAAACTTGTCAGGCACAGCACCGTTGCGAATGATAACGAAGCAAAAAAGCGCATGATAATTCCTCCAGGGTCATTTTACCCTGGCTGCGCCCTGCACAAACCGCCATACCGTCATGACTCGAGGGCGGCGCCCAAGAAACCTTGATGCAGGCTCAAAAGTTCCTGCGCACGCAAGACGGGCACCCGGCGTCTAGCCATGACGACCGCTACTTTTACTCGCCCCCCTGCGTCCTGCAACATGCGCGCACTTTGCTTTTCATCACTTCCCGTTAAGTGCATAACCAGCCGCACAGAGCGCGCACGCAATTTTTCATTCGTTGCGACAAGATCGACCATCAAATTTTCGTAGACCTTGCCCAGCCGAACCATCGTGGCTGTTGAAATGGCATTCAACACCAATTTTTGTGCAGTACCCGCAAGGAGACGCGTCGAGCCTGCAAGCGGTTCGGCGCCGGTTTTGACAACGATGGTCATGTCGGCGAATGCTTCCAGGTTTGAACTCTCGTTGTTGACAATCGCCAACGTCCACGCTCCCGCAGAGCGCGCGGCCGATAAGGCGCCGACGACATACGCGGCTGCGCCACTTGCAGAAATTCCGATCACGACGTCTTGCGTGCCTACGTGACCGCGGATTTCTGCCGCTCCGGCTTCCCCATCGTCCTCCGCGCCTTCCACCGCGCGGGTCAGCGCGATCGTCCCGCCCGCAATGTGCGCGCAGACCATCTCCGCGGGGGTCCCGAAGGTCGGCGGGCATTCGGAGGCATCCACGTAAGCCAGTCGCCCGCTGGTGCCGGCGCCGACATAGTGCATGCGCCCGCCGTTTCGCATTCGCTCTGCGATTACATCAACAGCGACCGCAATATGGTGCGAACAAGCGCGGACCGCTTCTACCGCACGCAGTTGCTCTCGGGTTAGAAGATCGACGAGTGCAGGGCTTTCCAAGTGATCCAGTCCGCGCGTCATTGGATCGATCGACTCGGTTAGCGGTACTTGCTCGCTCACAAATTTCGCTCTGCAACCAGCGTATGGGCCGTCTCCAATGCGCCCATATACGGCTCTTGCGGCCGGCGCAGGATCGATGCACCGGGAAAATCGTTGTGCACGCGCGTCTCAAGCAAAAATGACAGCATGCTATTCTCCCGCAGTAATCCCCCGGTTAGCACGATGGAAGGCTGCGCTGCAAGCAAATCCGCCTTGCGTGCAACAGTTTTGAGGAGTTCGGCAAGCTCCAACGCTGCGCTTTGAACGATTCGCGCAGCGCTGCGGCTTCCAGAACTCGCGTTGCTAAGCGCAAGGGGGGCCAGCGCGGCGATCTTGCCAACTCGCAAATCATCGCCATAAATCCGACCGCACAATTCATCTCGCGAATGCACCTCCAGTGCTTCACGGATGCTTTCGATAAAATCATCTGCCGGGACTCGGGCGTCAAAGAACTGTCCCAGCAGTCTCGCGGCCGCCAGACCAATTGCGAAACCCGAGCCCTCGTCACCAAGCAAATATCCTAAGCCGCCGGCACGAATGGTTTGCGTTGCGGTATCCGCCAGAGCGATTGAACCTGTACCGGCAATCAGGATAATGGCCGGAGTACCAACGCCGGCCGCGCGCAATCCCATTTGCGCATCGTCGTACACTTCCACGTAGGACGCTGGAAAGCGATTGCGCACGAACGTCGAAAGCGCGCGCGCGATCGTGCTTCTTCCGGCGCCCGCCGCGCCGATGCAGATGACGTCGGGATCTTCTTCACATAAAAGCCGCTCGAGAACATCGTTGATGACAGCTGCTGCCTTCTGTACACCAAGAACGCTGGGACTCGAGCCTGCGCCGGCCGCTGTCCTTACAAATTTCCCGTTCCTAGACAGCGCTGCAACCGTTGAGGAACCACCGGCGTCGACGCCGACCGCTACCGCCGGCATTCGCGTTCAACTTTTCCGAGCAACGATGTTAGGTCGTGTGGAGCGATAGCGCCGAGAAGCGCCGAGTGCGCCGCCCCAGTTACCCGTGGCAAACCAACAGGGCGGCCACGCAACGCTTCGTAACCGAGTACGACAAAAGCCAAGGCCTCTTTTGCATCGACGCAGAGATCCATAGACTGGGAGGATTGGATGGGGTACTGGTCCAGCCTTTCACGCAACCGCCGCATCAGGTGAGTGTTGTGCGCTCCACCGCCGCTGACTACAATGCGAGTTCCCGGCGGCGAAATTTTTTGTATCGCGTCCCCAAGCGAGTAGACGGTTAACTCCGTCAGCGTCGCCGCTCCGTCTTCAAGCGTCAAATCGTGTAGCCCAGTGGCGTGTTTTTGAAGAAATGTGGTCCCGAAACGCTCGTGTCCCGTCGATTTCGGAATGGACGCACAAAAGTATGCATCGGCTAACATCGCGCCGAGAAGGGCGCTATCCGCGATCCCGCGGCCGGCATGCGCCCCGTTGTTATCGTACTGCTTCACGCCGGCCGTTCTTTGGCGCACAAACAGGTCGATGAGCATATTTCCGGGGCCACTATCAAACGCGATAACGGTTTGCGGGCCGCCGGCTGCCGGCAGGAATGAAAGATTGGCAATGCCGCCGATGTTCACGGCTACGCGATCCTCCTCTTGCGAACCAAGCACCAATGCATCCAGATACGGCACCAGGGGAGCCCCTTGACCTCCCGCGGCACAATCCGCTGAGCGAAAATCATAAATTACCGATGCACGCAAGCGTTCCCGGATCGTGAAAGGGTCGCCAATTTGTAGCGTCACTGCATCTTCGCCGGCGTGATATATCGTTTGCCCGTGCGAAGCGACGAAATCGATATCCCACCCTTTCGCTACGTCGGCAGCCGCGGCGGCGAAGGCGCTTCCGACATCTTTATGGAGGCGTGCCACCTCTTCTACTGAACTCCGCTGCGGCGGCAAAACCGAGCGCAATCGATTCACTAATTTCGCAGCATAGGGCACGGTCGCAAAACCAAGTGTCTGCATCGCGTAGGTGTCGCCGTTCGGCGCGATGCGCACCAAGGCGGCGTCGATACCGTCGAGCGACGTCCCTGAAACCAGACCCACGGCAATCATTGCAAGGCTAGGTCTTCAACCACGGCCTCAAATATTGAGGCGCGAAAGTCCCGCGTGTCGTTGCGTCCAAAGTACACGCTGTTAGTGAGTAATACCACGTTCAACGCGCGCTGGGGATCCGCCCAAACGCAGGTCCCGGTAAATCCGGTGTGTCCGAAACTGTCCTTAGAATACCAACGACCGCACGAATTCTCATCATTGGTCTTTAGTGCCCAGCCCAAACCACGGCGAAGAACCGAATCGTAGGCCTGTTCCCGAACGGCTTCACGCGCGAGTTCGCACGAAAGAAACGCGTCGTTATTGGTTCCGTTCAACTTCCGCAAATACAGCGCCGCCAATCCCGCGACGTCGGCGGCGGTTCCGAAGAGCCCCGCGTGTCCTGCAATGCCCCCCATCAGGTAGGCTTTTTCATCATGCACGACGCCCTGCACGCGACCTCTCCACGCACCGAATTCAGTCGCCGGAATTTGCCCTCGCAGTGCGAACGCCGGTCGAAAACGTAGTGAGTTGCTATCAACAACCAGCTTAATTATAGAAGGGAGCGCGCTGCCTGCAATCGCCGTCAATAGAATCCCCAGCG
>JALZBG010000223.1 GCA_030947645.1 Vulcanimicrobiota bacterium
GATTATAACATGCGAATGTTGGCAGGTCCACAACGCTTCGCGCAGCCCGGGTCACCGCGGAAAAGTGGCAGGCGGGCCGGCTGACGAACCCCTGTGCCGATGCGCATGCTCGTTACCGGCGGGCTCGGTTTTATCGGTTCCCACTTTATCCGGCTGGTCCTACGGACGCGACCAGAAGCTTCTATCATTAATCTCGATGCGATCACCTACGCGGGAAACCCCGCGAATCTGCGAGATGTTGCGTCCAATTCCCGTTACGCTTTTTTGCGCGGAAATATCTGCGATCCCGCGGCGGTGGCAGCAGCGCTGGGAGATGGCGTCGATGCCATAATCAACTTTGCGGCGGAAACGCATGTGGATCGCTCAATTCTCGAACCCGAAGCGTTCCTAAGGACGGACGTTATTGGGACTCACGTCTTGCTCGAAGCGGTCCGCGAGAAGAACGTCGGACGTTACTTGCAGGTTTCTACCGACGAGGTGTACGGTCACGTTTCTGCGGGCGAATCCTCGGAAGACGATAGGCTCGCGCCTCGCTCGCCCTATGCCGCCAGCAAAGCGGGCGGCGATCTGCAGGCGCTGGCGTACTACACGACCTACGGCACTCCGGTTCTGCTGACCCGCGGGTCCAATACCTATGGACCCTACCAATACCCCGAAAAACTCATTCCGCTGTTCGTCACAAATCTACTGGACGATAAGACCCTGCCCG
This sequence comes from Vulcanimicrobiota bacterium, assembly GCA_030947645.1. GTDB lineage: Bacteria > Vulcanimicrobiota > Vulcanimicrobiia > Vulcanimicrobiales > Vulcanimicrobiaceae > JALZBG01. Next base: position 710 of record JALZBG010000223.1, read on the forward strand.
TTTATGGCGATGGACATCAGATCCGCGACTGGCTGCACGTGGAGGACCATGTGCGCGGTATTCTCCACGTCCTCGAAAGCGGGCTGCCCGGGGAAATCTACAATATCGGGGGTGGTAACGCCCGCACGAATCTCGAGGTCACGCGTAGACTGCTGGCGTCGCTCGGTCGCTCTTTCGACCAACACGTCCGTTACGTGGCCGACCGGGAAGGGCACGATCGTCGCTACGCTGTTAATTCCTCGAAATTGCGCACCTTGGGATGGCGTCCTGCGGTGCCTTTTGGGGAAGGACTCGCTGGAACCGTCGACTGGTACCGTGAAAACGAATCCTGGTGGCGTCCACTTAAATCGGGCGAATTCGCAACGTATTATGAACGACAGTACGCTCACCGCCGGTAACACGCAAGAGACACTGTTGTGCAAATAAAGGGCATCATTCTCGCCGGTGGGCTGGGGAGTAGACTGCGGCCGCTTACGAAGGTGACGAATAAGCATCTCTTACCAGTGTACGACAAGCCGATGATCTATTATCCCTTGGAAACACTGTGCAAAGCCGGCATCACAGACATCATGGTGGTGACTGGAGGTAATTCTGCCGGCGAGTTCTTGCGCTTACTTGGAAACGGAAGAGAGTTTGGCCTCAAGGACATCTACTACACGTACCAGGAAGGCGAGGGCGGTATAGCAGATGCACTCAAGCTCACGGAACATTTCGCCGAAGGACAACGCATTTGCGTGATCTTAGGCGACAACATTCTGCAAGATGACATCTCACCGTATCTTGAAAAATTTAAAGAGCAAAGCACCGGTGCGCGTTTGCTGCTTAAAGAGGTTTCCGACCCACAGCGTTTCGGCGTTCCGGAATTCGAGGGCCAGCACATCGTTGGTATAGAAGAAAAGCCCGCGCGTCCGAAAAGCACATATGCGGTTACGGGAGTCTACATGTATGACCACCGCGTTTTTGATTTTGCGCGGCAGCTAACTCCGTCCGCTCGCGGAGAGTTGGAGATATCCGACGTAAACAACGCATATATAAAGGAGGGGGACTTGCACTACGATGTTCTAAGCGGATGGTGGTCGGATGCGGGGCAGTTTGAAAGCTTACATCGTGCTTCGACCTTAGTTGCCAGCCAACGAGATACGTTGCGCGCAACTTAAAGATTTTAAGCGCGAATACGCGACCTACACGACATACTGAGCTGCGTGCAGTTTTGCGTACGCGCCTCCGGCGGCGAGCAGTGACTCGTGAGTTCCGGTCTCCCTTACGCATCCAGCTTCGATGTATAAAATTTTTGACGCCCGTCTGATCGTCGCCAAACGATGTGCGATGATCAGCGTCGTGCGTCCCGGCAATAAGCGATCAAGGGCGTCTTCAATCAGGGCCTCAGAATGGCTGTCTAGCGCGCTGGTCGCTTCGTCCAAGATAAGGATTCGCGGGTCGCGCAGAATCGCCCGGGCGATAGCGATGCGCTGACGTTGCCCCCCCGAGAGGCGCACACCGCGCTCACCCACTTCAGTGTCGTAGCCTTGTGGGAATGCGTTTATGAACTCTTCGGCGTTGGCCTGGTGAGCTGCGGCGCGCACTTCTGGGTCGCTTGCATTAAGACGGCCGTACCGGATATTTTCGGTAATCGTTCCCCGAAACAATTGCGTCTCTTGAGGGACGATCGCAATGGCCGCCCGCAGTTCCGCACGTCGCAGACGACTCAATTCAACGCCGTCGAGCAAAATGCGTCCCGATTGCGGTTCATAGAAACGCGGAACTAAATTGATGATAGTGGTTTTTCCCGCGCCTGACGGCCCCACCAACGCCACGACCTCCCCGGCTTCAACTCGCGCGTCGAAATGCGAAAGAACCGGGGTCTCCTCGGAGCCATACGAAAACGTGACGTTCTCGAAAAACAGTTGTCCGGCAATGTTCGGTATCGTAGCGGCGTCCGCGCGGTCGGCAGATTCAACGGGAAGATCCAGAACCTCAAAGACGCGTCCCGCACCCACCAGCGCCTTTGAAATTTCGCCTACAAATGCTGCAAAACGGTTCATCGGATTGATTACGAGCACGATCAGCGTCCAGTATTGAATAACCAAGCCGCTATCGAGACGTCCAGATAAAACCTCTCGTGAGGAAAACCAAACAATGGCCAGAATTCCAATAAGCACAAGTTCGGAAACTATCAGCGGTTGTGTCTGGATAAACTGCGTTAGTTTCATATAGGTGCCGAAATAGTCGTTGTTGCGCTCGGTGAAGCGTTCGATCTCGTAGTTCTCACGTCCAAAGGCTTTAACAATGCGCTGCGCATGCAGCACTTCGGTCAGCGTTGAAGATAAGTTTGCGATGCGGTTTTGAGAGCGAACCGTGCCCGTGGTAATGAGACGATTAAAGACGGCGACCGCATACGAAATTATTGGTGCAATAACGAAGAGTGAAACGGTGAGCAGCCAATCAATTGCAACCATGCGCGCGAGTGCGCCCAAGAAGGTCACTACAAC
>JALZBG010000002.1 GCA_030947645.1 Vulcanimicrobiota bacterium
GCGCAAGGGCGTATGCTTGGTCCTTTTCGTGTCTTCCCCGGAACAGGTGCGGACCGTCGGCTTCGTGATGCAGCCGCGCATAATGACCGGTTGCCACATACGTCGCGCCCAATCGGTCAGCATACTCGCGCAACGTTCCAAGCTTGACGTAATTGTTGCATGAAACGCACGGATTCGGAGTTTTTCCCGCAGCATAATCGCCGGCAAAACGCTCGATCACATTGCGCCGAAACGCTTCTTCGAAATTCAAAACATAGTGTGGAACTTCGAGCACCGCGCAGGTGCGCCGCGCGTCGTCGAAATCATCGACCCCACAGCACGATTTTGCGTGCGGCGCCCGCGTCGGCGAATACATCTTCATCGTTACGCCGACGACGTCGTAGCCGGCTTCGACGAGAAGTCCAGCAGCCACGGCCGAATCAACCCCACCGCTCATGGCGGCGAGTACACGCGCTTTCTTTGGCATATCTACCACAGGATAACAGGATGCGGACGCAAACACAAAGCCTTATGCCTGCTCTTGGTGATGAGTACCGCACTGCACGGGAAGCGCGCGGCCTATCGCTCTCGGACGTCGCCGAGCAGATTCATATCCGCTCCGTATATCTTGCGCAGATCGAAAAAGAGAACTGGCCGGCAATTGGCGCGCCAGTCTACGTGCGCGGGTTCCTGCGCACGTACGCCCGCTTTCTGGGAGTGGATGCGGAGAAAGCCGTCGCCCAATTTAACGAAAGTTTAGCCGCGGGCGGATCCTCGTCGAGTGGATCGTCCTCCGGACCACCGGCGGGGGCCGTGCCAACTCTCCGGAGGTCCGGATTCTCGCCTATCCTTTGGGTAGCGGGAACGATCGCAGCGATCTTGGTCGCTTTTGTGATCTACAACTCCTATACGCTCTCCCGTGGTCATCGAACGGCAGCCGCAAACCGGCCAGCTGCCTCGGGAACCGTTGCTCCGTCATCTGCATATCGCCAGCGGACCCATCCTCGCGCGGCCGCCGCGCCCAGCCGAACGCTGTGGGTACGGTTTACAGCACCCTCGTGGGTGCGGGTAACGATTGACGGAAATGTTAGTATGGAGGGAACGTTCCCTTCCGGAACCCTTAAAAAATTCCACGGCAAGCGCGCCGGCGTACGGGTGGGCAACGCCGGCGGAGTCGACATTACGGTCAATAGCAAGCACGTCGGAAAACTCGGTGCCATTGGCAATGTCGCCGACCGCACCTTCGCCCTTCAGGAGTAGTATGGCAGCGGATTCATCTTTTGATGTTGTTTCCAAGATCGACCAGCAGGAATTGGACAACGCGCTCAATGCAGCGCGAAAGGAAATTGCGGGGCGTTTTGATTTTAAAAACTCCAAAACCAACATCGAGAACAGCGACAAAGAGATCTCGGTGGTTGCAGACGATGAGCTCAAGATGAAGAACGTGATCGATATCATTCAAAGCAAGGCGATCAAACGCGGGATCTCAATCAAAGCATTCCAGCTCGGCAAATTGGAACCGGCAGCGCAGCAGACGGTTCGGCAAGTCATCACCTTACGCACGGGAATACCAAAAGATAAGAGTAAAGCACTGACCGAAGCGATCAAGGCCAGCAAGTTAAAGGTTTCAGCACAGTATCAAGACGAGCAAATCCGGGTTAGCGGTAAAAACAAAGATGATCTGCAAAAAGTACAGCAACTTCTGAAAGGAATGGATTACGAGCTGCCGTTGCAATTTGTGAACTACCGTTAGTGTGTTCGAGCGGTATACCTGAATGCAGTCCGTTTCATTCGTCAGTCTGGGCTGCGCCAAAAACCTGGTCGACACTGAGGTAATGATCGCCAAGTTGGGCGCTGCGGGGTGGAACCTTGTCGATACACCCGCGGAAGCCGACACGGTAGTCATAAACACCTGCGCATTTATTGACCCGGCAAAAGCGGAGTCGACGGAGCTTATTCTGGAACACGCCGCCCAAAAAAAGGCGGGCCAGCAACTGATCGTTGCCGGATGTCTCGCACAGCGGTTTGGAGAGCAGTTGCAGAGCTTGATTCCGGAAATCGACGGCGTGATCGGGACCGGTGCATACACGGGAATCGTCGAGCTGTTGGAAGAGGCGCGCGCCGGGCGCAATCCACTGCGCCTGCACTTTGAGCCCGAGCCCGAACACGACTTCCTTCCTCGACTGGTTACGACGCCCAGGGCGACGGCATACTTAAAAATTGCCGAAGGTTGCAATCATCCTTGCACGTTTTGCATCATCCCGAAGTTGCGGGGCGCCTTTCGCAGCCGCGGTGAGGAATCGATCCTTAAAGAAGCTCGCGCCCTAGTGGCAGCGGGTACTAAGGAACTGATCCTTATTGCGCAAGACACCTCGATGTGGGGACGCGACAGGGGCATGAAGCGAGGCGGTCTCGCACGATTGCTCGAATGCTTACATAAAATCGAAGACCTGCAATGGATTCGCTTACTGTATCTCTACCCTGCCACGGTTGACCCAGAACTCATCGAAGCCATCGCAACTTTGCCCAAGGTATGTAAGTACATGGATATGCCGCTGCAGCACGCGCATCCAGAAGTTTTGCGAGCGATGCGGCGGCCTTCAAACGGGGAACGGTACCTGGAAATCATCACCGCTTTTCGCGAAAAGATCCCTGAAATAACGATGCGCTCCACGTTCATTGTAGGTTTTCCCGGCGAAACCGAGGAGCACGTGGAGTATTTGCGAGATTGGATTGCGCGCGCCCAACTCGATCGGGTCGGATTTTTTTCCTTTAGCCGCGAGGACGGTACGCCCAGCGCCGGCCTGAATGCACAAGTTAGCGGCCGGGAAAAACGCCGGCGCTTGCTGCACTTGCGTGAAGCGGGGCGGCAGGCCTCGCATCGAGCGCGCCTTCGGCGAGTGGGGAAAACCGTTCGCGTCCTGATTGAAGATTGGCGCGACCTACGCGGCTCCCATCCGATGCGCGCACGCTTGCGGAGCGGCAATGCGTGGGTCGGGCGTTCCATGGGCGAAGCGCCCGGGGTTGACGGCGTTATCTACTTTACCGGCGATGTGCAAGGCATCGGTGCGTTTACCGAGGTCACTCTTGAAGGGGTTGGCGCGTTCGACTTCTTTGGGAAAACAACCGGAATGCCGGCGCGAGATGAGGTCGCCATTGGGTAAACACCTAGCAGGTTCTAAGAAAACCGTGCGGCGCCCAAGTTTGGGGGGTTCGATAATCGTCGCCCTCATCGTTGGGCTCCTCGGAGTTGCGGGCCTTGGGGCATTTCAAGCAGAGCGCACCCATCGAACTTGGCTGCAGGTTGTCGAGGCGCCCATCATTTCTGCGCCGGAAGATCTTTTCGGCAAGAGCAGGATCTACGTGCTGGTTATGGGTGTGGATTACGATTATGACCGGAATGATTACGAGTATTCAAAAAAATCGCGCAGTGACACCATCATGGCCGCCACGCTTGATTTTCCGACTACGACTCTTACCGAGGTGTCAATCCCGCGCGATATGGGTGTCGTGCTCCCCAACGGACACCTAGCGAAAATCAATCAGGCGATGAGCGACGGCGGACCCATCGAGGCCGAGAGCGTGATCGCGAAGTTCTTGGGAATACCGGGTTTCGATCGCTATGTGGTGTTGAGGATAAATGCGGCCAAACAATTGATCGACGCAATCGGGGGAATCGACGTGCCGGTCAAAGAGCAGATGGATTACGATGATAGTTGGGGCCACCTTCACATACACTTTAAACCTGGCATCCACCACATGAACGGTGAACAGGCCGTTTCCTACGGCCGTTTCCGTCACGACTCGTGCGGCGATCCATGCCGTATTGTGCGCCAGCAGCAAGTTATGCGGATCATGCTCGGAAAGCTTAAAGCCAACAAGCTGAACGACTTGGCGCATATCAATAGACTCATCGATGTTTTCAACCGCAATGTTGATTCCAATCTTACGGCACAAGAAAAATTGAGCTTGGCCAATGCGTATTCAGGTATTGATTTGAGCAGGGTAAAAACTGCCCAGATTCCATACGTTGACACAAAAGATACGCTTTGGGGCGGTAACGTTTTAATCGCCGACGATGGTGTCAGACGCGACATGGTCAATAAATTAATGTTTGAGGGATTAGGGGCACCCGATCAAAAGACTCTGGCGGCGATCGCGCCTTCGAGTGTAAAGGTTGACGTGCAGAACGGTAGTGGGCGGCCTGGGTCGGCGAAGCGTATCGCAGCACGGCTCAAATCGCAGGGGTTCGTGATCCGCGACGTTGGAAATGCGCCGACGGCCGATTATGCTAAAACGGAAATCCACGCGCACACGAGCATAACATTCGCTGGAGAAAAAGTGCGATCGGCCATGCACGCCGGTCGCGTGGACGTAGTGGCCGATTCCTTCTCGTCGCCGCCGTCGCTCAGTGACGTGACGGTAATCGTCGGGAAAGATTTGGCGCTTCCGCAACAACAAGCTTCCGCGACGCGGTGAGATCTCGGTTCGGGCTCGCGGGTTCGCTTGTGAGCCTCGCGCTGGTGGCCTATGTCTTCTACCGCCTCTTCGTGCACTCGAGTGCTTTATTGCAGCCAGCCGTGTTAACGCCGCATATGAATGCCCACCGCGCGCTCTCACCTAGTCTCGATGCCCGAATCGACCGCTTGTTGCACGAGCGCCAAGACATTGATCGCAGCGGACGGCCCAGGCTGATCGCATTGACGTTTGACGACGGCCCTTATGCGGTGACGACGCCGCTGATGCTCGATGCGCTACGCGATCTTCACGTCAAAGCCACGTTTTTTTTGATCGGCCGTGACGCCGAGCAATTTCCCGAGTTGGTCCGGCGCATCGAACGGGATGGGAACGAAATTGGAAATCACACGTATTCACATCCCGACCTTGACGAGCTATCGCCTGGCGCAGTCCGCGGTGAACTGCTCAGAGGGCGCGGGGTTCTGCAACGCTTCGCGCGCGATCCCTCGATTGGTCTTCTGATGCGTCCGCCGCACGGACGGTACACGGAAGAAACGGTGCGCGTGGCTCAATCTCTAGGGTATCACGTCGTGCTCTGGACTGAGGACCCAGGCGATTGGAAAACGTTGACGGTTATGCAGATTGCACGCCTGGTCGAGGAGCACGCGACGGCGCCATCGATCGTCCTTCTGCACAGCGGAAAGCTCGCGACTGTGCAGGTGCTCGCGCAGATTGTCCCGGCTTTCCGCTCCAATGGCTACGAGTTCGTGACGGTAGGTGAGCTATTGAAGCGTGCCATCCCTGAAGACATCAACCATCCCGCAAAGCTATCGTTGAAGAGGGGGTAGTCCTGTGCGGCGATCTATCATCGATACCGAGTCAAGCCGTCCGGCGTATGTCAGGCGCAATGTCACCCTGGTTGTCATTGCGGCGATCGTGGCTCTGTTGATCGTCTACGCCTACGAACATCAGCGGCACGCAAATGTTTCATCATATCATCAGAGAACTGTGACTACTAAATCCGGCCAGCGACCCGAACCGCCGGTAAACCCCCCAGGAAAGTGATTGATCTTTCTTAAAAAATGATAACGAGGGGAGACTGCCATGCTGCGTCGTTTTTTTCTTGCTTTCGTGGGTGCCATATCAATTGAAGGGTTGGCAGCCTGCGGTTCAACGAGCAACCAAGCTATCAGCATCGGACCAAACTTTGCAACGGGTTCGCTCTACGTTACGAACAGTAACGTCAACAGCATCTCGATATTTGCGCCGAATGCCGCTACCGGAGCACATCCCGTCAACTCGATCGGCGGCTCGAGCACCGGTTTAACGAACCCGCAGTATATCGCCTTTGACGTCAGCAAGCGCGCCTATGTTTCCAATTACAATACCGCCACCAGCACAGGAAGCATTACCGCATACGCTTCCCAAGCAACGGGGAGCGTTCTACCCCTAGCCGTGATTAGCGGCGCGGCGACAACCCTCGGGCAAGCTCGCGGCATCACCGTTGATGCGGCCGGAAACATCTACGTTGCGAATGTAGCGTTTCCGCCAAGCTTGACCAGTTCGATCCTCGTTTTCGCCGCGGGCGCGTCGGGCAATACGGCGCCGGCTCGATCCATCAGCGGGGCGCTGACCCTCCTCGCCTTCCCCGCAGGGATAGCGATCAATGGTTCGGCCAACATTTTTGTGGCCAACTCCGCCAATGCCAGCATCGAACAGTTTTCGAGCGCTGCCACCGGTAACATGGCGCCAACGAAAACGATCGTGGGTCCGTTGACCGGCCTGGTGGTGCCGGCCGGTCTCACGCTGGACCTCGCCGGCAATATCTACGTGACCGATGTCGGTCCCGGGAATTCCAGTATCGTCGAATTTGCCGCTTCAGCAACAGGAAACTCTTCTCCGATGAGAGTCATCGCCGGATCCTTGACGACGCTGAACAACCCCAGCGACATCAAGCTCGATGCTGCGGGAAACATTTACGTCACGAACACAGGGACCGGAAACGTCCTCGTCTTTTCGAACAGCGCGAGCGGAAACGTCGCTCCAACGGCCGTGCTTAATGGCGCCGGCAACGTGGTTGGGTTGGCGCTATCGCCCTAGCGCGTGCCAGTGGAACTGTGGGCGAGTCCCGAACGGTTACTAGCAGTATGGCCTTTCTAAAGTCGCTTTTCGACGGAAACGAACGCGAGGTTGCGCGGCTCCGCCGAACCGCCGAGAAGACAAACAGTTTAGAACCGCAGATCGCCTCGCTTACTGATGAAGCTCTGGCGGCCAAGACGCTGGAGTTTCGCGAGCGTTTGGCGCGCGGCGAATCCTTGGACTCTATGTTGGCCGAGACGTTCGCCGTCGTGCGAGAAGCGGGGAAACGGTCGATCGGCATGCGGCACTTCGACGTCCAAATAATGGGCGGTCAAGTATTGCACGAAGGCAAGGTCGCCGAAATGAAAACCGGCGAAGGCAAAACGCTGGTTGCAACGCTCGCCGTCTACGCAAATGCGCTCTTAGGCAAGGGCGTGCACCTCGTTACCGTCAACGATTATCTGGCTCGTCGCGACGCGGAATGGATGGGACCGCTCTATCGGTTCTTGGGAATCACAGTTGGCGTCATTCAGCACGACATGGATAGCGAACAGCGTCGAGCCGCCTACAATTGCGATGTTACGTACATCACGAATAACGAAGTGGGCTTTGATTATCTGCGCGACAACATGGCTTGGCAGATCGAAGACCTGGTCCAGCGGGACCTGAATTTCGCCATCGTCGATGAGGTCGATTCCATCCTCATCGATGAAGCCCGTACGCCGCTCATTATCAGCGGCCAAGGCCAAGATGCGACGCAGCTGTACGGCAAGTTTGCGCAAATCATACCGCGCTTGAAGAAAGACGAAGACTTCACGGTAGACGAAAAAGCACACGCCGTTCCAATTACAGAGGCGGGCGTTGCAAAGGTCGAGCGCATGCTCAGCGTCAGCAATCTCTACGATCAGCGCAATCTCGAGCTCACGCATCAACTTAACGCCGCACTCAAGGCGTGGAATCTTTTTCACAAAGACCAGCAGTACATCGTGAAAGACGGTGAAGTGATCATCGTCGATGAGTTTACAGGACGGCTGATGTACGGTCGCCGGTATTCGGACGGTATTCATCAGGCTATCGAAGCCAAAGAAGGGATCAAGGTTCGCAGCGAAGATCAGACGCTGGCCACGATTACGTTTCAAAATTATTTTCGGCTGTACAAAAAGCTTGCCGGCATGACGGGGACGGCGAAGACCGAAGAGCGCGAATTTCGAGATATTTATGGGCTTGAAGTCGTCGTCATGCCGACCAATATGCCGGTCGCGCGCAAAGATCAAGCAGACATCGTTTACAAAACAGAAGACGCCAAATTCAACGCGGTTGTGGACGAAATCATGGCCGAACATGAAAAAGGCCGACCTGTGCTGGTCGGAACGCGCTCCATTGAGAAGTCAGAGCGACTCGCCGGTCTTCTACGCCGGCGTGGCGTGCAGTGTAACGTCTTAAACGCCAAATATCATGAACAGGAAGCGGAGATTATCAAGGACGCTGGGCTACATGGGGCGGTCACCATCGCCACCAATATGGCTGGGCGCGGAGTTGACATCAAGTTAGGGGAAGGCATCGCCGATTTGGGCGGTTTGCATATTATCGGCACCGAACGGCACGAGTCGCGCCGCATCGACAATCAGCTGCGAGGCCGCGCCGGGCGCCAAGGCGATCTGGGAAGCACGCGGTTTTATGTTGCTTTGGAAGATGAGCTGATGCGGCTTTTCGGCGGCGAGCGCATGACGAAGATTATGGATTGGGCCAAGTTCACCGACGAAACGCCCATCGAAGCGAACATCATCTCAAGGTCGTTGGAACGGGCGCAAAGCAAGGTCGAGAACCACAACTACGAAATTCGCAAGAACGTCCTCGAGTACGACGACGTCATGAACAAGCAACGTGAAGTCATCTACTCCGAGCGTCGCGCCATCCTGGAAGCCAGCTACGACACCCGCAGTTTCATGCTGCAAACGTTAGCTCAGAAGGTCGACGATGCTGTCGATCAAAACGCTCCTGACAACGTTCATCCCAGCGAATGGGATCTTCCAGAAATACTCAACGAGCTGGAGTTAATTTTTCCGATCAAACAGAGCATCTCGCTCGAGGACATCGAGAAGATGGATCGTGAGGAGATGAAGCGCGTCCTGCATGAACGGGCGCTTGGCGCATACGACGCAAAAGAAAAAGAAATCACTCCGGAGATCATGCGGGTGGTTGAAGCGCGGTATTTAATGTTGCCGATCATCGACCGCCTATGGGTGGACCATCTATACGTCATGGATGCGCTCAAGACGGGTATCGGCTTGCGCGGTTACGGCCAAAAAGATCCCCGGGTAGAGTACGAAAAAGAAGCGTACGAGATCTTTGAAGACCTCAAGAGCAACATCGCCGATGAAGCGATCAAAGGCGTGTTCCACATCGTCATCGAGCATCAAGAGCCGCCCTCCAACGGGTACCTGGGTTCTCCGTTCGATGGTCCGCTCGAACCGGTCCCCGCAGGCGCGATGATTCCCCAACCCGCCATAGACGAAAGAACCGCTGAGCATTTGCTAGGGCCGGTACCCGGGAAAGGGCGCGGGCCGGTGCATACCAATCTTGGCGACGAAGAACCGACAAAACCTAAGCGCAATGACGCCGCAAAAGTCGGTCGCAACGAAATGTGTCCCTGTGGCTCCGGCAAAAAATACAAAAAATGCCACGGTGCCGCCGCGTAACGGGCATAGAGGAACGCGCTCGAAACCGGCCACCCTGCCCAACGCGATCGGAGGCCGCCCGGATAACCTGCACGGCCCGCAAAAGCCCGCCCTATGGGCGCATGATTCGCTACGTGCGCATGCCCAGGGACGATCAGCATTTGAGGCACCGGCTCGAAGAACTGGCTGCAGAACGGCGGCGGTTTGGGTTCCGGCGCTTAGCGCGTGTGAGTTAGCGCCAGTCGGCGTAGCGAAGAAACGCAGGCTCGGGTGAGCTGCCGCTGCGCCCGTCGGCTACGCGTTCGGCCAGCCACTGCACCCACTCGTACATTCGTGGGTTCCCCGTAAGTTCACGATCGCGCTCGGCAAACGGCTTTATTCGAGCCCACCAAAACGTGACCATACCGCCCATGAGATCTTCGACGGACTCCAGTGTCGCAACGCGACGATAGACCAAGTAGCCTACCGTCTCCAGCCGAAAACCGATCTCCTGAATTGCACGCTCGATGTCGGGCCCGTAAGCTTTCAAGTCGGCTGCCCTCGCGTTTGGAGAAACTTCGGCGATCCGCCCGAGCGGCCGCGTCAAAATAGCGCTCAGCGCCGTTTCGATAAGCGTTATCGCAGCCTGTTCGCTGCGGACGCGGTTTGCAGAGCGCAGTTGTAGACCGGCGAAAAGTAAGGCGCCGACTAACGCCATCGTTGATAGGATGTTTAGGAGTGTCGAGATTTCCATCCGTAGCTCCGACAGAAAATGTGAATGCTGTGGACACTGCATTCCTTCAACAAGGAGATACCTCTAGATATAACGTTGGCGTTCCGTTCCTTCCACTGAGCTGCTTAAGCCGATCATAATTATAAATAGTACGCCATTTAAACTACCGAATCTTCGGTAGCTTTTTCCGGAAACACCCGAAACCGTCAGAAATGAAACTCATGGCAGGTTGCAATAGAATCGGAAAGATCGTCGGTTAAAAGGACGCAAAGAGCGCAAAAGGACCAACTCACTAACCCAAACACACTGTTTGTGTGACAAAATGAACTACCTGTAGTTATCTACGCTTGATATGTTCATAGAGCTGCAGTGCTGGGTGAGATGGCTTCCGCTGTCTAGTCACTCGCGACGTAGAGGCGCCACTTGCCTGGCACGCCCTTAAGCTCGCGCTCACCCAAAGGCCGGAATGCTAAGCCTGATCCGGCGACAAGATCCTTGGTGGTGCTGGAGACCAAGAGCTCGCCAGGTGCGCTTTCCCCCTGTATGCGCGATCCAATGTGCAGGGCGATACCGCCGATGTTGTCGCCCATCAGCTCGACCTCTCCGGTGTGGACGCCTGCCCGGATTTCGAGGCCTAATGGCTTAACGCCGGAGGCGATGGTCAAAGCGCACCGGATCGCACGCGCCGGTCCGTCGAAGCTAGCCATGATCCCGTCGCCGGCAGTATTTGTTTCCCGGCCTCGGTATCGCTCCAATTCAGCTCTAACCAGTCGGTAATAGGCTCCGAGTTTGTCCTTCCAAGCCCGATCTCCCAACTCGCTCAATCTCTTCGTGGAATCGGCGATGTCCACAAATAGCACGGTTGCTAAAACACGGTCGTCGATGACCGCTGAACGAACGCCAGTGACGAATTCCTGGATGGCCCCGACGACCTTCTCCGGTTCGATCGCCATGATGGAGTGAGTCTTTCCTGGATACTCAATGAACTTAGCGCCAGGGATTCGCTTCGCCATATCGCGCGCGGCCTCCACGTCGGCCACGGGATCTCCTGTCCGGTTCATAACTAACGCCGGCACGTTAATCGTTCCGAGGATCGGCCGAATATCGATTTCGGAATTCATGGTCTCGTACGCTGCTACGGCCGACGGGCTGCCGGCAGCGCGCATATAGCGCTTCGCCTGATCCACCAATTCCTGAGAGGCATCTGGGCCGAAGCCGGCGCCCGGTCCTCTGATGTACCAATCCGATGGCCAATTCTCTTGAACGTCCCGGATCATCTCGGCGTTCTTCTCCGCATCCATACCCCATGGATGATCCTCGGTGGCGATCCATCGTGCCATGGCTCCCCAAGTAAGGAGCGATCGCGTCCGCTGCGGGTAAGTCGCGGCGAACATGCATGCCATGGAGGCGCCTTCCGAGACGCCGAATATCACTGCGGACTCCAGGCCGACCGCATCCATCACGGCGCGAATGTCATCCGTGCGCTGCTCGAGCGTCGCCATCTGGGTCGGGCGGTCAGAGAGGCCGGTGCCGCGCTTATCAAAGCGGACAAGCCGGCAGATCAAACCAAGCTTACGATAGAAATCTGCCCGCATGGGAACGTCCCAATCCATGTCAAGGTGGGAGAAAGTGCCGGGCGCCAGGACCATGTCGAACTGGCCATCGCCATTGATCTGGTAGGCGATGTAGACATCGCCGCTCTTTGCGTAGTGGGTTTCCGGTTTCATAGGTTCCGTAAATCTTGAATGGTGTCTCCAGTAGTTTTTTATTTTCGGCAATGGCCGATCGATGAACGAACCAGCGAGTACTCAGAGCGAAACGTCGAAAGTTCGGAGGGACTCGCGAGCGCGAGTGAGCGGTCCCCATCACTTCAAAGTTTTCCGCATTTGCTCCGCGACGGGCCAGAGCTCTGGTAAGGGCATGCGCTTCGCACTTTTGGGATAATTGCCGTCCGGATGCTGCGCGTTCCAGCGGGTACAAATCATTGCGAGGTACTCGAAGTTTTCCCAGAGGGCATCAAAGCCAAAAGCGGCTCGCCGGTTCGCCACCACAGGAGTAATGGCGCTCCAGTTGCGTAACACGACCTGGTTCCACAAATCGCAGGCGATTGTGCTGTCGATGATACCGTTTTTGACGAAAACACCGAGATTCTCAAAAAGTTCGCCACCAGACGCATCGGTTGGTATTCGTCCGGAAAGAAAGTACCGAGCATGGCGATTTGCACGTCAGCATTCAAAAGACGCTGTGGCAGCTCGAGGGCGATAAACCGTTCCGCATCTTGAAACTGCGGTGATTCGATGGTCTCTCTGCATTCATTTAGAGCGGCGATTTGGTTGCTGCTACGCAGGTGCCTAATTTGCAGCAACGCGGCTATAGCAGACGCGGCAATTACGGCGAAGGTTCCCGCGGTTGCTATTGCCGTAACCCATTCCGCGCTCACAGAGTGCTCAACATTCTATTGCGCCCTTTTCCGCTTTCGAGGGTCTTCCTCCATGCGTTCGCGAAGGTCGGGCAGCAATGAGCGATTCACAAATGACGACTCTTGCGCGATTAAGCGATCGGCTATCGACGCTTAAGGAGCGCCTTTGACTATGCGGGGAAAACGCGGGCAATAAGCGAGCTCGACCAGCGTTCGCGCGCTGAAAACTTCTGGAGCGATCCGGGCAAGGCTCAGCGCACCATGAAAGACCTTTCGGATCTTCGTTCAGACGTCGCACAAATCGACGAACTTGAAAAGCAACTGGCCGATGCCGGAGAACTTTTGGATATCCTCGGCGATGAAGAAGGTGTCGACGCTGAAATCGACGGCAATATCGCCCTGGCCGCGGAGACCCTTGAGCGATTGGAGATGGCAGCGACGTTCGAGGGAGAATTCGATGGTCACGGCGCGATCGTCAGCATTCACGCAGGAGCAGGAGGCGTTGATGCTGCCGATTGGACGCAAATGATGGCCCGCATGTATTTGCGTTGGGCGGAAAATAACGGCTATTCGACGCAGCTCGCCGAGGAGTCGCCGGCTGAAGAAGCTGGTTTGAAATCGATCACCTTTTTCGTGCGTGGGAAGAACGTTTATGGAATGCTTGAAAGCGAGCGAGGCGTGCATCGGTTAGTGCGCATTTCTCCGTTTGATGCCGCTCATCGGCGGCACACATCGTTCGCTTCAGTTGACATAATTCCGGAAATTCAAGCGGACGAAAAAGTCGATGTTGAGATTCGCCCCGAGGACCTGCGCATTGAAACGTTCAAAGCCGGAGGCGCGGGCGGGCAGTATGTGAACAAAACGGAGTCGGCGGTGCGGGTGATCCACGTTCCCACCAACACCATCGTCGCATCGCAGCAGGAACGGTCCCAGTTGCAAAACCGGGAAGTCGCGATGAACATTCTGCGGGCCAAGCTGGTGCAGCGCGCGCACGAAGAGCGCGATGCGAAGTTAGGCGAGCTACGCGGCGAGCGGCGTTCCAACGAGTGGGGCTCGCAGATCCGTTCATACGTGCTCAACCCGTACATGCTGGTCAAAGACCACCGTACTGATGTGGAAACCGGGAACACGGTTGCCGTTTTAGACGGCGAGATCGGCACATTCATTTGGCCCTATTTGCAGCAGCGGCGCGTGCTATCCGGGAAGTCCGCGTAGTGGCCACTGTTGACGTTATCGTCGTGACATGGAACGATCGCGACAATGCGGTCAAAGCACTGGACTCCGTCTTTTCGCTGAACGAAGTCAAGGCTGATCCGGAGTTCGCTAACGTGGTCGTTTCGGACAACGGCTCCGCCGATGATACGGTGGCGGTGTTGCGCGCCCGCTACGGCTCGCGCTTAACGATTATACAAAATGGCAAGAACTTAGGCTTTGGAGCTGGATGCAATCGCGCGATCGCGCGCACGACCGCCCCCTACATTTTCTTGCTCAATCCAGACGCCGTACTGCGCGACCGCGCTTTGGTCGGGATTGTAAATTTTATGGAGGACAAGGGACGGTGCGCGGTGGCCGGTCCGAAAATATTCGAGCCCAACGGCAAAGTGGCAGAGTCGTGCGGCGAATTTGATACGTGGGCCGGTGCCTTCCTGCGTTCGAGCGCCTGGGGCGATCTTAAATTCTTGCGCAGGTTTGCCAACGGAGCCGCGTTGCGAGCCTGGAATTACAACGAGCCGCGCAAAGTCGATCTAGTTATCGGAGCCGCAATAGCATTGCGGCGCCGCGTCATCGAAGAAATAGGCGCATTCGACGAACAGTACTTTATGTATCATGAAGAAGTTGACTTGGCTAAACGGGTTGCCGTCGCCGGCTATGAAACGTGGTACTGCCCCACCAGCGAGGCCGTTCACGTAGGACAGGGCAGTTCGCGGGGACGCAGCGTCGAGAAACTCAAGCAACACTCGCGAAGACAATACTGGGTTAAACACCACGGCCGTCTTTGGTACCGTGCGCTGGTTGCAGCGCTCCTGGGCCGCTACATCCTGTACGCGGGTACTTTGAGCCTCGCCGTTCTCGCAGCGCGGCGCGTATTCTCCCGGTAAAACGATGGTTTCATCCGAATCGGTCGTCACATTCGAACGCGTCGACGGCTTTCGCGTGGTTCGATCTTTTGGCGTTGCATTCGGTGTTGCCAGCCGTCCGCGCAACATGTTCCGGAACACGTTCCGGAGCATCGGTTCGTTTATCGGCCTGGCGCCGATAGAATACCTGACGGATGCCGAACGGGCGCGCGAGGATTCATTACTGGATCTGCGCGCGAAAGCCGGCGCTATCGGTGCGAACGGGGTTATCAACCTGCGGTTTGAGGCTACCGAAACCGATGGTGCAACGCAAGTCCTAGCTCGCGGGGAAGCGGTTTTATTGGAGCCATGTTCTTGAACGAACGCGCCTCGCGCGAACGTATCTTGCAGCGTGCTGCAACCGATACTGCGGCTTGCCGCAAATGCCGGATTGGTTATACTCGACAGAATAATGTGTACGGCGAGGGCAACGCGTGCGCGCGTTTAATGGTGATCGGTGAGGGTCCGGGCGAAACTGAGGATCGGCTCGGCCGGCCGTTCGTCGGACGTGCGGGCGCGCTGCTGGATCAGATGCTGGCGGCGATCGACCTTCCGCGCGAGGACGTGTACATCGCTAACACGGTAAAATGCCGGCCGACGCTCACCGAAGCCGGGCGGATAAGAAATCGTGCGCCTGACCCTGCAGAGATGGGTAATTGCCGGCCATATTTGGATCAGCAAATTGAAGTCGTGCACCCCAACGTCATCTTAGCGGTGGGCGCTCCGGCGGCCAAATCGTTTTTGGGCCAAACGTTTAGTATTACCCGCCAGCGCGGCCGGTGGTTTACGGGGCCGCTCGGCATTCCGTTAATGGTCACCTTTCATCCCGCGTACGTCTTGCGGGCCTCGGGGAACACCATGAGCGAAATCAAACGGGCGGTCTGGCAAGATCTTAAAGCAGTGCGGGCAAAACTGGCCGAGCTTTCCGAAAATAAGACGGACGCCGTGGCGCAAAGTTCGCTTTTCGACGCAGTGGAGACATCATGATACAATGGCCGCCGTGAAACAAGACAGCAGGCAGTCTAGCGCTCAAAATCTGTGGATCGAGGAAAAAGCCGGTCGCGCTGGTTTCAGCGGCGGCCAAGCTTTTGCGCAAGGGCTAAACCTTAAGCCGTATCGCCTCACACAACTGTATCGCGCAGCGACGAAAGAACTGCTCGAAGACGTGCTCGATGTTACCGTGCTGCCTAAAGCCTTGCGCAACGAGCTTTGGGAAAGGCGATTTCGCTTCGATTCCCTTTCACCTGTCCTCGTGCAACGCTCCCACGACGCGCAAACAACGAAGGGGCTTTTTCGCCTTAGCGACGGAGCGCAAGTGGAGACGGTGCTCATGACACATTACGCCAACCGAAACACGGTCTGCATTTCAAGTCAGGCCGGCTGCGCGTTCAAGTGCGCTTTTTGTTCGACCGGGCAGGCGGGCTTTACGCGAGCGCTCGGTGCGGACGAAATTTTCGATCAAGCGCGTTACTTTTCGCGAAGCTTGGCGCAGCAACAGAAAAGACTCACCAACGTCGTGTTCATGGGAATGGGCGAGCCGTTTCACAATTACGATGCCGTCATGGGCGCCGTCGCGCTGCTCAACGATCCGCAAGGCTTTGGATTAGGGCACCGTCATATCACCATTTCAACGGTCGGATTGGTGCCGGAGATCCAGCGGTTTACGGATGAAGGGATTCAGGTCAATCTCGCCATCTCGTTACATGCGCCCGACGACCAAACTCGTTCGAGCATCATGCCGGTCAACCGGCGCTATCCCGTGGCCGATTTGATGGCCGCTTGCGAACAGTATGTCCGGAAGACCAACCGTAAGGTGTTTTTCGAATACGTGATGCTTGACGGCATCAACGATTCCGACTTCCATGCCCGCGAGCTGATACGCTTGATGGCCGGGCGCTTGTTTCACGTTAACTTAATTCCATATAATGCGACCCCTGACGGCGCCTTCACAGGAAGTCCGGAAGCGCGAATTCGCGTTTTCGCTGCTCTTTTGCAGCGTGTCGGAATTCCCGCCACGGTGCGTCAAAACATGGGTCGCGACATTGCGGCTGCCTGCGGACAGTTACGCGCAGACACTCAACCCAAGGCGCATAAGGCGACGGCCTAGCTTACGTAAAGCGTGCCGACAACCGCGTCGTCGGAATCCTCCGTTGCGCGTCGGTTACGGCACTGTCGGCGTTGCGCCGCCCAGGGGAAGGCGGGAATGCTGCCGCTAGTCCCGCTGCTCAACCCGCTGTCCATATTATATCAGGAAAGAGAGCGCCGGGCCGCCCGGCCAAGCAGTACTTGTCAGCACACGAGCGAATCGGCGAGAATGGCTCAGGTTCACGAACAACGCGCAACGATGGAAGAAATCGCGGCGCTCGCAAAGCGCCGCGGTTTTATATTCCCCTCGAGCGAAATCTATGGTGGTATTGCGGGCTTTTTTGACTACGGTCCCCTGGGCGCGCTGCTCAAGCGCAACGTCAAGGAAGCCTGGTGGCGTGAAAACGTTACCAAACGCGACGATGTTGTCGCATTCGATGCTTCGATCATCATGCAACCGGACGCGTGGCGAGCGTCGGGTCATATCGACCAGTTTCACGACAAAATGGTCGATTGTAAAACGTGCAAACACCGGTTCCGTGTCGATCAACTTAGCTCACTCGAGCAGTGCCCTGATTGTGGCAGTAAACACTCGTTCACCGAGCCCCGAAACTTCAATTTGATGCTTCAAACGTTTCTCGGTCCCATGCAAGATAGTGCTTCGGTAGCCTATTTGCGCCCCGAGACCGCTCAAGGAATCTTCGTGAACTTCAAAAACGTGTACCAAACGGCGCGCAAGCGGCCGCCTTTCGGCATAGCGCAGATCGGCAAGGCGTTCCGCAATGAAATTACGCCGGGCAATTTCACCTACCGTATGCGTGAGTTCGAACAGGCGGAGATGGAATATTTTGTTCCCGACGATGGTTCCGACATGGCGATCTATGCGCAGTGGGTCGCCGCGCGAAAGAAATGGTATGCGGATTACGGCGTGAAGTCGGAGCGATTGCGCTTCTACGAACTGCCGGCCGATGAGCGACCCCACTATGCGCGCGCGGGGATCGATGTTGAATATGAATTTCCGTGGGGATGGGGTGAGCTTGAGTCGATCGCTCATCGTGGAACCTACGACCTCGACGCTCACATGAAGCTTTCGGGAAAAGACTTGCGCTATTTCGACGAGGCGACGAAGAGCCATTACACGCCTTTGTTGATTGAAAGTTCCGCAGGGGTCGATCGGACCGCCTTGGTGATGCTGGTTGATGCGTTCGAGCGGGAACGCTCGCCCGATCGCGTCGTCCTGCGATTTCACCCGCAGATTGCGCCGGTTCAAGCGGCCGTGTTTTCGCTGGCGCGTAACAAACCGGATCTTGTTGAAAGGGCGCGGTCCATCGAGCGCGGATTGCGGTCTTCGATGCGCACGCAGTATGACGAGGGAAACATCGGACAGCTGTACCGACGCCAAGACGAGATCGGAACACCGTTCTGCATAACCGTGGACTACGACACCATGCAAGACGCGACCGTCACGGTGCGAGAGCGCGATTCAATGCAACAAGATCGGATCGCGGCCGGCCAACTCCCAGTATATTTGAGCGAGCGCCTTTTGGGAGCTTGTCGGACTTGAGCACATTTCCGTCTACGGGTCGCCTTTTGTCCGAATACTTCGTTGCTCTTCGGTCACGAAGCTACGGCTGCGCTCCCTCATCGCGCCTCGTCTTCGAACAAAATTCGACACCGCATCCGAAAATGGCCCAAATCCGACAGGCTCCGCTCAATGTCTAAATTCGTCTATTTTTTCGAGGAAGGCAACGCGCAGATGCGCGACTTGCTCGGCGGCAAGGGTGCCGGCCTCGCCGAGATGACGAGCGCCGGTCTTCCGGTACCGGAGGGCTTTACGGTTACAACCGAGGCCTGCCTGCGCTTTTTCGATAGCGGCGGAATATTTCCGCAGGGCCTCGCGCAAGAGATTTCCCAGGCGATGCATACCTTGCAACGGCGCTCAGGCAAAGAATTCGGCGGCATCGACAATCCGTTGTTGGTATCGGTGCGCAGCGGTGCTCGCAGCTCGATGCCTGGAATGATGGATACGATCCTGAACCTGGGTTTAAACGATCGAACGGTCGTCGGGCTCGCCAGGTTGACGCTCAACGAACGCTTCGCTTGGGATGCATACCGTCGTTTTATCATGATGTTCTCGAGCGTCGTCTTAGGCCTTGAAAAACGGCCATTCGAGGAGTTGATTGCGCGAACTAAGCAGAGTTTAGGCATTGTGGCTGATCCGCAAATCGATGCGGAACAGTGGAAGGCTCTCGTCTCGAAGTTCAACGAGATCGTTGCGGAACGCACCGGAAGCTCGTTTCCGCAAGACGTGCAGGATCAATTGGATCTGGCGATTCGCGCGGTCTTTCACTCCTGGAACTCAAAGCGGGCCATCGATTATCGCCGTTACAATAAAATCCCCGACGATTGGGGTACGGCGGTCAACGTCGTTTCAATGGTATTTGGGAACATGGGTGACGACTCGGGGACCGGCGTTGCCTTCACCCGTGACCCGAACACCGGCGAGAACAAACTTTTCGGCGAGTACTTGCGCAACGCGCAAGGTGAAGATGTTGTAGCAGGGATCCGCACCCCAGAAAAAATTTCCGACCTGGAACGTTCCCAGCCGGCGGTCTATCGGCAATTTTGCGATATCGCGCGGCGTCTTGAGCGGCATTATAAAGATGTTCAGGATTTGGAGTTCACCGTTGAACGCGGTACGCTCTATATGTTGCAGACCCGTAACGCAAAGCGAAGTGCGGAAGCCGCCGTCAGAATCGCAATCGATCTTGTGAATGAAGGCCTTATCACGCGCCGTGAGGCGCTGGGACGCGTCGATGCGGAAGTGCTGGATCAACTCTTTCATGCCCGTATCGATCCCACCGAACACTATGATGTCCTCGCCAAGGGTTTAAACGCTTCCCCGGGTGCGGCGACCGGAGAGATCGTTTTCGACCCTGACACCGCAGTACAGTGGCATGCCCGCGGCAAGAGCGTTGTGCTCGTACGCATTGAGACAACGCCCGACGACGTTCACGGTATGATCGCCTCGGCGGGAATTCTCACCGCAAAAGGCGGCGCGACCTCGCATGCGGCGGTCGTAGCTCGCGGAATGGGCAAACCTTGTGTTGCCGGATGCGACGTGCTGCAGATCGACCTGCGGTCCCGCACTCTCTCGGTGGATTCTCTGACACTGCGCGAAGGCGATCCGATTACGGTTGATGGCACGACCGGCAATGTGATCGGCAAGGCACTGAGTTTGATCGACCCACCCTCGACGCTTCCCGCATGGCTTGCGCAATACTTAAGCTGGGCGGATGAAGAACGGCGTCTAGAAATTTGGGCCAACGCCGATACGCCCGAGGATGCGCGTAAGGCACGCGAATTGGGCGCTACCGGCATCGGACTATGCCGCACCGAGCACATGTTTATGCAGAGCGAGCGGCTGCCGGTCATGCAAGAAATGATTCTGGCCGACTCACTGCCGGGGCGCATGGCGGCGCTCGATCGCCTTTTGCCGTTTCAGCGCGAAGATTTCAAAGGAATCTTAAGTGCGATGCATGGTCTTCCGGTGACGATCCGCTTGCTGGATCCGCCGTTGCACGAGTTTTTACCCTCCCTCGAAGACTTACTCGTAAGCACGACCGAGCTTCGCTTGCAACGCGGTGAGACTTCCGACGAGTACCGGGGTAAAGCACGATTATTGCGGCGGGTCCGGCAGCTGCACGAACAAAATCCGATGCTCGGATTGCGTGTATGCCGCCTGGGAATTGTCTTCCCTGAGATTTACGCCATGCAGGTACGCGCAATTTTCCAAGCGGCCTGCGAATTGAAAAAGCAGGGCATCGACGTACGGCCGGATGTGATGATCCCGGGAGTGGGAACAAAAGAAGAGATGCAAAAGACGTTCCAAGCGGTGAGGTCGGTCGCCGAGGCAGTGACCGGCGAAAACGGCATCGATGTTCCGTACCGCATCGGCACCATGATCGAACTACCCCGCGCCTGTTTGATCGCTGATGAACTGGCGGAGTTTGCGCAGTTCTTTTCCTTTGGAACCAACGACTTAACGCAAACCACGTACGGTTACAGCAGAGACGACGCTGAGGCCTCGTTTATTCCGCACTATTTGGAACAAAAGATCCTGAAGGAAGATCCATTTCAGGTTTTAGACCGCCGTGGCGTCGGTAGTCTCATGCAGGAAGCCGTTCGCCGCGGGCGATCGCGTGTTAGCGACTTGAAAATCGGCATCTGCGGCGAACATGGCGGCGAACCATCGAGCGTAGCGTTTTGTCACCAGATCGACTTAGATTACGTGTCGTGCTCGCCATATCGTGTTCCCATAGCGCGCTTGTCGGCCGCTCAGGCTGCGTTGCATCACATAGCGTAAATTCGAAGGTGCGCTCGCTAACGGTCTTGGCGGCGTTGTTGACTTTTCATTCCGCTGGGGTATCATTTACAGACACCCGCTTTAAGCGGGAGCATGTGTAACTGAGGGACGTTTAATGCAGCGCTTTTACTTTCAGCGATGCCCGTTGCTTATTGGGGTCGCTTTTTTGATTGCCGCACCTAGCCTGGTGCGCGCTACAACACTGCAGACCGGTCTTTACCCGAGGGCAAGGGCCGTCATCGCCGACGTACCCCGTGTTCCGGTACGGGAGTTGGGACGAGCGCCTTCGAGCACGCGGGTCAATTTGGCCGTGTCGCTCAAATACCGCAACGAGCAACAGTTGGAAGTTCTCATCCACAAACTTTCTGATCCGCAATCGCCGATGTACGGTCATTTTTTGAGCCCACAACAATTTCGCGATTCGTTCGCGCCGACGGTTGCAGACCACCTGAGGGTGGTGCAGTCGTTTCAGCGAGCCGGGTTCACGGTGACTCAAACCTTTGGGAATCGCACGGTCATTGACATCACGGCTCCCGCTGCGGTCGTCGAACGTTATTTTAACACCGAAATTCACCGCGTAATCCAGGCCGGCGTAGGCGTTCGCTATGCTAACTCGCGCCCAGCCTACCTTCCGGCGGAACTCCGCGAGGTTGTGTTCGGCATCGGAGGCTTTGACAATCTGCGTATCGCGAAACCGATGAATGTGCGCGCGCAGACCCCTCGTACGCACGTGGCGTTGGGCCCGCCGCTCCAAGGGCCGGACACGGGGCTCAGTCCCTACGCCTTTGCCAGCACGTACGATTTCCCGGTGCAACATCCCGTGAGCGGTGGACGCCCGGGTCAGACCTACGATGGCAGGGGACATTCGATAGGGACTGCTATCGATTCAGATTTTTTCGATAGCGATCTCGTTTCTTTTCTGAGGTTCTTTCACATAGCGCGGCCCGCTCCGGCGGTCATTCGAGTGCCCGTTAACGGTGGCGCCGGCATCGGGTTTGATCAACTGGAAACCACCCTTGACGTTGAAACGCTCGCGGGACTGGCGCCGGGGGCGGGATTGTACGTGTATCTGATCCCCCAGCTTTCGTACGTCGACATCCTGGACTTATACAACAGGGTGGCCAGCGACAATAAGGTCGACGTCCTCAACTCAAGTTTCGGTGGCTGCGAAACTACCACGCTGCCGGCGACCTTTCCGCAGAATTCCGATCACATCGCGCAACAGGGCGCAGCGGAAGGAATTACCTTTGCGGCCTCATCGGGCGACTTTGGCGCGAACCAGTGTTTTCCGCTTGGCGGCGTTTCGACGCCCGCCAGCGGACCGCACTTCACCGCAGTTGGCGGCACATCGCTGATCATTGATGCAACCGCCGCCTACAAAATCGAGCTGGCGTGGAATGGAAGCGGCGGCGGCGTCTCCCGACTTTTCTCGCTGCCCACTTACCAGTTGGGCGTCCGTAACATCATCGGTAAAACGCGCAACGTTCCCGATGTCAGCTTCGACGGCAACCCGGGCTCCGGGGAGTCGCTTTTCATCGACGGCGCGTTCAGTGGACCGATTGGAGGAACATCGATGTCCAGCGTGATCTTCTCGGCGCTTGTCGCCGAGATCAATCAGGTGCACGCGAAGCGCTCAGGGCTTATCAACGCGGCGATCTATGCGCGGTTTAAGAGAACGGGCTACGGTACGCAATTCCGCGACATTACCCTCGGCAACAATGCCTTTTTTGGCCCTGGTTACAATGCACTGCCCGGATACGACCAAGTCACGGGGATCGGCTCCATGCTGGGCTGGCCGTACGCCACCGCGAAATAATAGAAAGGGAAACACATAATGAAGACTAGCAAACTTCTCCCGTTAATCGCGTTGGCGTTTCCCATGGCAACGGCCATGGCCGGAGCAGTACCCCTCAGCTCGACCGCGGTGCCCGGGACGATTGCGGCAGCGCACGTAAGCGGACTCAGAGACGCGGGACGCGCGTCGAACAACACGCGTATCGATGTGGCCGTGGAACTTGGCTACCGTCATTCAACCGAACTAGGTGTGCTGATATCAGCCCAGCGCGACGCAGCCTCAGGCGTGTACCGCCGCTTTTTAACCCGGCAGCAGTTCCGCAATTACTTTGCGGCATCGCCGGAAACGTACGCAGCTGCCGCTGCAGCACTGCGAAGCGCCGGTTTCCAGGTTGAGACCTTCCCAAATCGCACCATAGTTCATGCGATTGGCAGTCCTCAAACCGCGGAGCATTACTTCCGTACGGAAATCCACAAGGTGATATTGCCCGACGGACGTACGGCGTACGCTAACGTCCGGCCCGCAGTCATTCCTCGGGAGCTTGCCGGCGCTCGCGTCGAAGGTTTGAACAACATAGCGCAGCTTCGTGCCGCTTCGAGCGTTCGCGTTGGTTCTCCTCAAAGAAGCGCGCGCGTGGCCGGACCATTGTTCGGACCCGATGGCGGATTCGGTCCCGTAGCGATCGCGCAAACGGAAGACTTTCCCGTGCAACACGGGTATACGGGCACAAACGTAAACACGGCCGACTTGATCGATGGAAACGTTGTGGACGCAGATGTGACATCGTTCTTGGGATATTATGGAATTAAGCGCACGGGGCCAAGGACCACGCGCTTGCGCATTGATGGGGGATGCGGGACGGCCTGTTTTGATACGTCCCAAGCAGATATCGATGCTGAATGGGCACTGGCGATGGCGCCCGGCACCTCAATGTTCACCTATCAGATGCGGAGCCTGGCCAACATATACATTGTAGATGCCTTCAATCGAGTCGCTTCTGACGATGCGGTTGACGTTGTAAACTTCTCGGTCGGCGGATGCGAAGTTAATCTGTTTGACTTGGTACTGGCGCTCCAACCGCTCGTCGCGCAGGGAGCGGCGCAGGGCATCTCCTACGAGAACGTCGCCTTCGGCGGCGTCAATGCGTGCACGCTCGGACTACCACTGCCCCAAGCTCCGGCCGATTTCGACACGGCCACGGCCATCGGCGGCAGCAACGTTGTCGTCGATCAGCTCGGCCGCTTTCTGGCCGAAACCGGCTATCCGGGCAGCAACGGCGGCGTGTCCGTCATCGTTCCCTTGCCGCCGTGGCAGGGGAAGACTCCCGGCGTAAACCGATCCGGACGCAACGTTCCCGATCTCGTGCTGCCGGCGCAAGTCGACGGTACGGGACCATCGATCTATGCATTCGGTGCTTGGATAGGCGGTTTTCCCTTTGTCAATAACGCTCCATTCGCCGGATACCTGGCAACAGTGCAGCAGATGAATGGCGGGCGCATAGGTAACGCTGCTCCGCTGATCTACTCTGTGTTCAACAAGCGCGGATACAGCTCGGGTGGCCAACTGTACTTCCGTGACGTGACGCTTGGCTGCAACGGCGTCCTCTCGGGAAAACCGGTATGCGCGCGACCGGGCTATGATTTCACCGGCGGCATAGGTTCGCTCGGCAGCGGTTACAATGTCGCAAGACAGATGCTGACGGGACCGATCGTGCCACCATTTGCGGTGAAGTAACAGTAAACGGAGCGGGCGCCTGGAGGTTGTCGTCCGACAAACTCCAGACGCCCGTTTCTCTTTTATGCCGGGTCGCTAAAGGGACGACGCGCATGATGGCTCCTTTGATCTGGTGACTTCCCGGCAAATCTCACGAGCTTCTTCCGGATCGACGCACTCGCGTTCTACGAATAGCTTGCGCCAAAACGCTTTGCCCGACAGCTTCGCGATCAGGTCCGAGGCCTGCCGGGCATCGACGACGCCCGAACTGGTCCCTACCAAAATTGTCGGGCCGCGCGTATCGCCCTGGAGTGGAAGCCGATGCAGCAACTGTTCTTGCGCATCGCCCCAAACGTGCTCGCCGAAACGATCTCGCAACGCACGCTCGCATCGTTCGTAATCAATCAGGTCCCGCTCGGCATTGAATTCCGCCGCGACGGCGAAGGGGCGAAGGCGTTCCCGTAGCGCCCGGCAGGCGTACGAGTCGTGAGTTCGCACGGCGTCAAATACTCGAAAATCATCCCACTCCAAAAATGTGTCGATGTCGTCCAGGGCACGGGGGTCGTGCCATATCTCTCGCAAAGCGGTTTGCAAAATGCGCTCGAACATTCGCGTGGTGTGATGGAAGTACACGGTGGCGAACATCATATAGCGTGCCAGAACAAACGACTCTAATGCGACCACACCGCGTCCGTCCACGCCCAAGCTAAAAGTTCCCTGTTTCTCAAGGACGCGTAAAGATCCGATAAGCTGTTCGGAGTCGTAGCGTCCGTTTGCGACGCCGGTAAAGTATGAGTCGCGCAAAAGGTAATCCATGCGATCAGCGTCCAGATTGGGACCGCTGACCATTTCGACTAACAGCGGATATCGCGAGGCGCGCGAGCCCAGAATCAGGTCAAGCAGGTCGTCTTCTTGCACTTCCAGATCGGCCAGCAAGCGCCGCACGCCCGCTCGTCTTACGATCGCCCCAGTGCGCTCCTCATGCTTGATTCCGAGTACTGCTTCACAGGCATGGCTGAACGGTCCGTGCCCGATGTCGTGCAACAACAAACTTGCGCGCAGCAGCCGGCGTTGATATGGAACGTCGTCAAATCCCGAGAAGTAGTTTGCAGAGTGCTGTTGCAGCGCGTCAAACGCGCGGGTCCCCATAGCGAGAGCTCCAAGTGCATGACTAAACCGAGAATGCTCCGCCGAAGGGTATGCGAGATACGCTAGCCCTAGTTGTCCCAACCGTCGCAGGCGCTGCAGTTCAGGCGCATCGAGCAAGTGAGCTTCTCCATCGCTCAACTCGATGAAGTGGTGGATCGGATCAAAAATCCGCTTCATACGCCCACATTCGACGGGTTACCGAGCACGTCCGCGCGAATTACATGCAACTCGCCCATGCGGATAGATCAGAGTACCATACGTGAAATTCATGCACGAACCGATATCGCAGGATTCATCGGCGGTTACGTTCCGCTACGCAAACGAGGCAATGATCTGGTGGGACTCTGTCCGTTTCATTCAGAGCGTACGGCGTCCTTTCATGTGCATCCGGACCGTGGGTTCTTTAAATGCTTCGGTTGCGGCGCAGGTGGCGACGTCATTGCATTTCTTCAAAAGGTGGAGAATCTGCCGTGGCCACAGGCAGTCCGGGTTTTAGCAAACAAAGCCGGGTTGGAGTTGGAAGCCGAAAGCCCCGGCGCCGCCCGCGTGCGCAGCGAACGGGAGGCGATTCACGAAGCCAATCACATTGCAGCCGCATTTTTTCATCGTACTTTGACGGCCGATTCGGCGGCAGGTGCGGCGCGAGACTATTGTAGTCGGCGGGGCTTGAGTGCAGCGACCATAGAGAAGTTCTCTCTCGGTTACGCGTCAAAAGGCTGGGATGCGTTGGTTGAAGAGCTCCGCCGTATGGGCGTGGACCCAGCAATTGCCCAGAAAGCCGGACTGGTGAAGGCAGGCCAGCGCGGTCACTATGATTTTTACCGCGATCGCTTAATGATCCCGACGTATGCAACCACCGGCGAAGTTATCGCTTTCGGCGGTCGCGCCCTAGGCGAGGCCGAGCCGAAATACCTTAACACCAGTACCACGCCCGTTTATGTGAAAGGGCGCCATCTTTTCGGCCTGAATCTTGCCCGTCGCGCGGCTGCGGCCGACGGTGCGCTCATTGTTGTAGAAGGCTATTTCGATTGCATTGCTTTGCATCAAGCCGGGTTCTGCAATACCGTTGCGGCTTTAGGAACTGCGTTCACGGAGGAGCAATCCACAGAACTGCGCCGCCACGCTGAAAACATTTTCATCTGCTTCGATTCCGACGCTGCCGGAAGCGCCGCGGCTTCGAAAGCGACGGACATCGCGCTCCGAACTATTGAGAATTCGGGGACTAATGTGCGGATTGTGGTGCTTCCGGCCGGGGAAGATCCTGACAGCTTCATCCGCACGTTCGGGGCTGATGCGTTCGGGGAGTCGCTGCTGCGCGCAAAGCCATCGATAGAGTTCAAGCTTGATCCGCAACTGGAGAAGCTTGTGCTGGGTTTTCAGTCTCCGAGCAGCATCGCTCGTAAAGCCGAGCGGTTAATCCGCCAGATGACGCCGCGCGAGGAGTGGGATAAGTGGCGCGTTTATGTGGCTGGGCGCCTGAAGGTCAACGTTGAGGACCTCAGGAATAGCCGCTTCCTCGCCGAGAGTGCGAATTTTGGCCCGCGCCAGAGTTCAGCAGTGCAAAGTCGGCACGTTCCCTTGAACGTAACAACGATGTCCTTCGAACGCGACGTGTTGAGCATCGTTCTAGAGGAGCCATCCTTGCTCGATGAATTCCGTGAACGGATTCCTGTCGAGCGCTTTGAAAATGAACTGTATCGACGGGTATATCAAACGATTCTCAAACATTCCACCGACCTTGCCCAGACTGCCGACGTGTTTGCGTTGTTTGCCGAGGAAAGCGGAACCGTCGAGTTGCTTTCGGATCTGCAACGCAGAGATCGGTCTTCCACCCTTCGGTACGCCGGGACCGATGAGCGGCGCGCGCACTTGGAACGCGTGGTTGAGCGATTGGAACTGCAAGATCGGCGACGGCGGTATCGGGAGGTCGATCACCGAATCAACGAGCTTACCACGGCGGGTTCGAGCGTTCCGGAAGAACTGAAAAGCGAATATTTCGAACTTGTCAGCAGACTCAAGAAATAGAAGGGAGGCAGCATACAGCTAATGGCACGTAAGAAAGCCGTCGTGGCGCCCATCGATGCCCCGCCGGTTTCTCTTGACGAATTCGTGAAGAAGCTCATCGAGCGCGGTAAGAAGCGCGGGTGGGTGACCGAGGAAGAGCACGCTGCAATCTTCGAGAATTTTGAAGACGCTAATCCCGAAGAAGTGGCTGAAGAGTTTGCCGCTCATGACCTGAAAGTCAGCGACGGGCAAAGCGATGACAAGCCGGTACTCGAAGTTGAGGAACCGCCGCCTGAAGCGGCGTTGCCCCCCGGACTCTCGCTCGACGATCCCGTGCGTATGTACCTCAAAGAAATCGGGCGTGTTCCCTTGCTTACCATGGACGACGAAAAGAATCTTGCGATGGCTATTGAGGCCGGTGAAAGCGAAGTGCTGAAAAACGGTTCTGCCAGTTCAGTTGTCGTCAAGAACGGCGAAGAAGCCAAACGTCAGCTCACTGAAGCGAACTTACGTCTCGTTGTCTCCATCGCAAAAAAATATGTGGGACGGGGAATGCTGTTCCTGGATCTGATTCAGGAAGGTAATATGGGACTGATCCGAGCCGTCGAGAAATTCGACTACCGCAAAGGTTACAAATTCTCGACGTACGCCACCTGGTGGATCCGTCAGGCGATCACCCGTGCTCTAGCCGACCAGGCCCGTACAATCCGCATTCCCGTACATATGGTGGAGACAATCAATCGGTTGATAAAGATCTCGCGCCAGCTTTTGCAAGAATTAGGACGCGATCCCAACGTCGATGAGATCGCGGCCGCGATGGGCTTAACGGCGGAAAAGGTTCGCGAAGTTATTAAGATTTCACAAGAGCCGATTTCCTTGGAAACGCCCATCGGCGAAGAGGAAGATTCGCATCTAGGCGATTTCATCGAAGATCAAGAAGCGGTCGCGCCTGCGGAAGCAGCGTCGGTCATGCTGCTCAAAGAAAAGATGGCGGATGTTCTGCAAAACCTTACGGAACGCGAGCGTAAAGTACTCGTGTTACGGTTCGGCTTGGAAGACGGGCATCAGCGCACGCTTGAAGAGGTTGGTCAAGAATTCGGCGTCACCCGCGAACGCATCCGCCAAATCGAAGCAAAAGCTTTGCGAAAATTGCGCCATCCGTCGCGCGGCAAAGCGTTGAAGGATTACTGGTCTAACGAGTAAGTCGCCTTACGCCACCCCTCCGGGGCTCAAAATTCCATAAATACGCGATACTAAGGCGTCTTACCGTACCACCCGGTAAAACGGGCACTTCCTTCGGCCGACGGGTACTGTGTTTACAACCGCAAACGATGCTCATACGAGGGGCTTCATTGATAATTTTTGATGGCTTGTAAACCCAGCCACGAACTGAGCGATCGCAACTGCCGCTCAATGAGGGATTGAGCTTTGAGGGTGCTGGCCTTTCGTTCAAGGCTCAGGCGTTGAATCAAAAGCGTCCGATTGGGGCGATCGGCTTTTAAATCAATGCGACCTATGAGCCGATGGCCATGCAAAATCGGCAAAACATAGTAGCCGTGAACCCGCTTATGGGCGGGCGTGTATATTTCGATGCGATAATGAAACTCAAACAGGCGGTGCATTCGATCGCGTTCCCAGATTAATGAGTCGAAGGGGGAGAGGAAGGTGGTTCGCTTGTGCCCGCCCACAGGGTTGCGGGTCCCCGCAGCCATGTAAGCCACGTTTTTCCAGCCCTCGACGTTCGCCGGTACGATGTCTCCGCTGTCGAGGAGGTCCAACAAGGCTCTTCGAGTATCCGGCGCGTCAAGCCGAAAATAGTCCCTGATGTCGCGTTCGGTTGCCACGGCCAATGCGGAAATGGCGATGCGAACCAACTCTCGCTGCGCGTCTGCTTCGCTGGGCGTGGGGGCATCCAGGACGCTGTCCGGAAGAACGCGGCTGGTAATGTCATAGACTCGTTCGAACGTTTTTGTTCGCGTTGCCGTACTAAGCCGTCCGGCGCGAAACAAGAACTCCAACGCGGTTTTTACATCACTCCAGCCCCACCAGGATCCACTTCCGCGTCCATTTTCAAATAGAGATGCCGTCATCGGCCCATTGTCTTGAATGCGGCGTTCGATAGTTTTGATAAAGCGCGGCTTCGTGCGGACCAATTCCAAAGTTCGCGGCCCCAGCGCAATGCGGCGTGAAGCGCGGTCCATTCGCCAGCGGAACAATGGCTGCATAGAAAGGGGAATCAGCGAGGCTTCATGCGCCCAATACTCAAATAGCGTGCGTGTGGCCGACGAACCGTACGCCATTTCATCCAACAGTTCCAGCGGGTACGCCCCTAAACGTGAATACAGAGGCAGATAGTTTGAGCGTACAAGTACATTGACGCTATCGATCTGCAAGATTTTGACACGTTCAAGGACGCGCGCAAGCGATGCACGCGTGATCGATCGGGGTTGCCCATCGTAAAAGCCCTGTGCGGCGAGCGCCAGGCGCCGCGCTTCCCCAATCGATATACTGACCACTTTAGTCGCTAGTTTAGAACATCCTCAACCATGATTGCACCATCTACATTTGCATCTTGGCATTCTTTGATGGAACGACGTTGGGATTTTTTTCGGCGAAGGCGCCGCTAGGATTCGGTTTTACCCACACGATCAAATCCCATAATTCCGGAAACAAAAACACCGAGCGAACGTCGTCGCCGCTCTTGGCAACTTTGGCTTTTACCAAGACATCTGCTTGAGGCGCGAAAATGTTACCGCCGGCGCGCACGAATTTGGCCACGCCTATGGCTCCGTATTTTAGCGACCCGTCTGCATTCAGTAAAATGTAATGGACGTGGGCGGGAAAATACTGCCACCTCCGAGAGTCGATATCCCACAAATGGGGAGCTTTTGCACTGTCTGTTTTCAGCACTGAAAAGTCAGCGCCGAGCAAATTTCCGTGAACGTCGTACCAAAGCTGACTCGGATGCTTGGAATCGCTAGACCATTTTCTATTCGCGTAACTGATCGCTCCGGTGTCGTCTTCGTCGGTATAACGCGTGTATCCGGCTCGCTGCGCCTCTGCAATGCTCGCGAACCGATGTTGTAAGTCTTTAGCAACTGAGGTAACGAAGGGCAGTTCCCGGAGCGTTGGTTTATCCGGTGGCGCCGGGGAAGCGCACGTTATGGCGCCGGCCCCAAATGTAAGCAAGAACAAAGCGATCGTGCAGCGTGTCAACAATGCGGCTTTCCTTTCGAAACGGAAACGACGCACTGAGCATTCGAGGGTGCCATTTTGGCAGCCTCGCTTGTGCCGGGTGTTCGGTGTGCTACCGGGAGTTTGCGGTACTGGGTCGCGGCGTTGGTTTTGGCGTCGGAGTCACTTTTGGCGCAACGGTTACAAGCGGGAGCGGCGTGTAATCGCTGTGAGGGGCATCCAGATTGAGCCGGAAAGGAGGCGGCGTAACGATGGAGACTACGCCAGGTTGGCTCGCATCGATCGTGGCAGCGGTTCGAACACGGACAACCGTCCCAGGGTGCAGATCGAGCTCGCTTCCCTTGCGAAAAGCCCGGTAAAGGGCATGGTACGGAATGAATATATCTTTGATCGTGTCGGTGACCCCCGCCGTCGAGGCGCGGCCCGAGGTCATTTCATTCGTCCAGTGCGATCGCGCAGAACGTACCGGCAGGCTCCCGTATTTCGGCAGGTCCACCTTATCAAAAAACACGTCAACGCTGCCCTCCACGTCGGGACTTTGCGCAGCGGTCGTGGTCACGATTCGGAATCGTCCGGGGGTCCCTGCGGGCGCTACCGTCCGTCCGTTCAAGACCAGCGCATCTTTGAGGTGCATTCTCACGTAGTCTCCGGGATGCGACCTCCGAGAATTAACCGTATCGTCTAGTACAAACAACAAGCTGGAATCCACCGGCAACACCGCGGCGTTCGCCGGAAGCGGCGTGGGCGTTGCCGACGAGGCTCCGGGTGAGGATTTCACAGTGGGAAGCGCCGAGCTGGTGCCCCCCGATACCACGGTCGCCATGAGAGCCAATCCCAAGAGGCCGGTAAAGAACTTCAGCAACGCCTCAGGACGCCTTCTTCTCGGTGGCTCCAGTTGGTTTTTGCGTCGCCGCAGCTGCTGCCGCGCGTTTGCCTTCCTCGATGAGTTGCTTGACTTTCTGCCCACCCTTTTGTCCGATCTGTTCGTAAAAGTTCGGTCCGTAGCGGTCGCGCGTTGCCTCTCCGCCTTTTTTGCCACCCTTCTTGCCGATTTGCTCGTAGAAGGCGTGTCCATGCGCGAGTTTCGTCGCCTGGCCGCCCTTGCGCCCTATATTCTCGTAAAACTCCGGGCCATACTTTTTCTTGACGGTCTCTCCGCCTTTTTGCCCGGCCTCCCGAACGGTCATCCCGCCCCCCTTTTTCGGCTGTGGTGTCGACATGTAATCCTCATTCTTGCGCCGCCCAAGAAGGACGGCAATCTAGTGCCTCATATACGTAAACGCGGAATCGGCTGGGAAAGTTGGTAACGATTTGGTCAAGCCATTGCTTGTAATGCTAAGCCTCTTAACCGTCACGCTGAGTCCCTCCGGGCAACGCCAAAGAGCAATCGTAACCTTTGAGAGTGAGCGCTCGCTGGGCTCGGGCCGACTTGCGTCGTACTTGCAGAGCGCCGACCATTCTCTTGCCGTCCGGGCAGCGCTGGGAATTGGGCGTACAAAACAACTGGGCGGTGTCGACTTGCTGGCGCCGTACCTGCGCGACCGGGACCCCGGATTACGCGCAATGGTTGTGTATGCGCTCGGTCTTATCGGAATCGCACGCAACGGGCCACAGATATCCCGGGCCTTAGCACACGACCAT
>JALZBG010000224.1 GCA_030947645.1 Vulcanimicrobiota bacterium
TCGTCGTCGTAGCGGAGTACGTTGTGACTCTGCTCGGCTAGCTTGGAACTGCGTCAATGATGTGCAGACCTGATTTCGGTAGCTTTTGCAATATGTTGATTAGGCTGGCTGCATCACCACCAGCGATTGCGGCCCCGCCAGCCCAACGTGTTTGACAACCCGCCAACCGGTTACGTCGCACCACTCGCGCGCCTCATCGACGCTGTAACTCTTCCCGTCGCCAAGATTTACCAAAAACTCACCGGACATCAGGGCGGCCGCGACGGGCTCCGTATGCTCCGCGTTCATCCAAAAGTCGACCATTAGCAACGCCGCATCGGGTGCGGCCGTTTCACGAAGCCGCTTCAGCAATTGTTGGTTTCCCTGCGGCGAAAAATAATGAACGACATTCGCCGCCAAAATCACGTCGTGCCCGCCGGGCAGCTCGTCACTCATGAAGTTTCCAGAAACAAAATCAATGCGATCGCCGAAACTTCCAAGATGCCGTTTCGCAATCTCAACGACATCCGGCTCCTCGTAAAGCGTCCCACGCAGGCCAGTATAGCGTTCCAGAATCATCGCGAGAAAAAAGCCCGTTCCGCCGCCCAGATCCAGCACCTTCGTACGCCCGCTGAAATCGTACGTCGCGGCCAGCGCCATCGCTGCCCCTGCGGTAACTGCCGCCACGCCTTCAGAAAAAATGCGCTGCTGCTCCGGGGTCATCGTAAAATCGCCCTTGGCCGCCGATGCCGAGGAAACGCATTCGTCCAAATACTGCCAGCGCGGATATGAAATTGTGTTCCAGAAGCGCAAGAACGGACGCAAGTCCGCCGGCGTCTTTCCCGCCAGAAACGTGTCTGCGATCGCGCCGTTACGGTAAAGTCCATCTTCGCGTTCCAACATGTGCAGCGCGACCATGGCATCCGCGAGAATGCCAACGGTCCAGGCCGGCCGGCCGCAATCCCCCGCGATCGCATCCACCGTTTTCGGACCGCCCGACAATGCTTCAAACACCCCGGCCTCGTTGGCCGCAAAAAACAGCTTGCTGGCCATAAAACCGCTGGCCAATTGGAAGATCGGCTCCGGTGTTACTTGAGTCTGCGTCTCCATCGCTACCTCCGAAAACGATAACGGAACTAAGCCTAATTGTCGAGTTGACAGGGTTTAAACGTGCGACCCTTTAACCCCCGGTCCACTTCTAACGCTGGGCTTTTTCACCGGTTAAGGACCTTGAAATTAACGGCTGTCACCGGACGGTGGGCGTTTGTGCGGTGCTGCTGCAACTCGCCAAGGGCGAGACGCCTGACATGATAACAGGTGATCTGCCCAACGAAGCCTTGAAGGAATGACGCGAGTTCAGGTATCATTCTCGGCCCAAAAGGCACGAACCGGCTGGTTTTGCACTATTATGGATATTCGCGCTGGTGCCGTGTAGGGCGGTGCGTCGTTACTGCCAAAGAGGAGCGCCGACACAAACAAAGCCGCGGTAGCTCTTGCAGATAGTCTATAATTCACTAAATCTGGTAGCCACTTAAATAAGTTGTCGGTCCTGCTAAGCTGTGCCCATGCCCTTCGCCCTTAGGGTAACCACCACATACTACGACCATATTGGTAACCGCTGAGCCAGCCTGAGCACCAGCTGCCGCACCTCGAGAAAGTACGGAAAAACATTGGGGACGCCGTGGGAGTGTCGTTGCGAAAGGGTAAGAAATTTTGGGCGCCTTCATGTTTATGCCCGTCTAATATTTCGGTGTAACACTCTCCGGAACTATCGTTCGTCATCAGCGCATTTGAATGAGTTTATACCACCTGAAAAAAGAGTTGCAACTAGGAGTTTTGACACTTGCAGCTTTGCCGACACGAGCGGCTTTAAAAGATTCTGCTACGTTAAGGGGCGGCTGTCGCGACGCGATCGATAACGGCCTGGAGCCCCGCATTTGCGTCTTGAGCGACCTCGCGCAGTTCAGGGTTGCCGCCAACATCGAGCATCTTTTGTGCGTCGACCGCCGAAACGACTGTTTTGCCGTCTTGGACCTGCACCACAACGTTGCACGGCAGCAGCAGGCCAAGTTGAGCCTCAGCCGAGAGTGCTCGATGGGCAAGCTGCGGATTGCACGCGCCGAGGATAATATATGGACGGAAATCGGCTCCGGTTTTTTCCTTAATGGTTTTGGCGACGTCGATCTCACAGAGAACGCCGAAACCTTGCTCCTTTAGCAGGCTGCGGACGCGCTCGATCGCGTCCTGAAAGTTCAAATCCACGGTCGCGGCGCGACCATAAGTCAATTGCTCAGTCACTTTTGAAAAGTTCTCCTTACCCATAATTTAAATCCATTGTTCCTCAAAGGCACGCTGAGTCACTCACCCTTCGATTATAGATGCGAGTGGGGTTGCCGCATAGCGCAGCGGCGAGCATCACGGCGATAACCGCCACGCGTGGCAAGGCATTTCTCGGTTGGGAGGTTCCCTCATTCTCGACACGCTGCGGCACCAACTTAGCGCCGTCAACGTATACCATCAAGATATGAATGGCCTCCTCTACGATGTCCTGACATCTCCGCTCGAGCATTTCGTCTTGCGCCGGTTTCGCCGTCAGATATGCGCGCCGCTGAAGGGTTTGGTAGTGGATGTTGGAGTCGGCATTGGAGCGGATTTCGAGTTTTACGATCCTCAAGCACGCGTTACGGCGCTCGAGCCGGATAGCCGCATGCTCGCGCGTGCTGCAAGGCGCCGAAGCCTTTCGCGAGCGGCGATATATCTCGTCCGTGCCGACGACTCATACCTCGATGACCTCTCGGCCGGCTGAGTCGATGCAGTGATCTTTTCACTTGTGCTATGCACGGCACCGGATGCACATCGCGCATTGCTGCGGGCTCGCCGGGTGCTCAAACCGCAAGGCACAATCGCAGTGCTCGAGCATGTCCATTCGGCTGGCCTGTTGGGAAAAATTCAAGATCGTGTTGCGCCGGTCTGGCACCGCCTCGCTGACGGGTGCTCTTTGAATCGAAACACATTGCTGCTGCTTGATGCGGTAGGATTCGACATCAGCCGGATCGAGCGGCACCGAGTTCACGGGTTGATCATCGAAGATCTCATCGTCGGCTTTGCCGCACTTCGCCGAAATATCGAATAACCGCACGCCGCAATCTCAAGGCGGAATGCACAACAATACCTACAGCGCATGCTCAAATCAAC
>JALZBG010000080.1 GCA_030947645.1 Vulcanimicrobiota bacterium
TTCCGGGCGCTATCCCCAAACATTTTCCCGCCGGAGAGCATCATGTTCCCTGCGCCCTTATTATCGGCACGCGCAATGAATCCACGGACTGCAAGACTTCACTCAACGCGGCGTTGCGGGATTTTGCGGTGGCCGTGTGAATCCGAATGTCCAGGCACTCAGCGGCTCACTAATCCGCGAGATCGCCGCTAAGAAGAAACCTCGTTCGATCGACCTTGGCCTGGGCGAACCCTCTTTGCCGCCCACAATCAAGTACTTTTCTGCGGCGGTAAACCGCGTTGAAAAAGACGGAATGCGTTACACCGTTAATGCCGGTGATCCGCAGTTGCGCGAACTGATCGCCGGGCACTACGCATACCCGCACGCACACAACGCCGAAAATGTTTGCGTGACCACCGGTTCCCAAGAAGCGGTGTATGTCACTATCAAGACGCTGATGGATCCGGCAACAGACGAGATGCTGCTCGTTGAACCCGCCTTTCCGGCGTATAAAAAAATGGCGCTGCTCGAGGGCATCTCCGTGCGTACCGTCTCAATGGCGCAAGAAGAGGACTTCGCTTTTGACGCGCATCGTATCTTGGAAGCGGTTACCGAGCGTACGCGATTGATCGTCATTTGTTCCCCCTGTAATCCAACCGGTCGCGTGATCAGCAGGGCAACGGTGCGTGAAATCGCCAGCGCATTGTCGGGTCGTGGCAGGGAGCCCGTCTATGTTTTGCACGATGAGATCTATCGGGAACAGACATATGTCCCGGACGCAGGTTTTTTTGGGCAAACCTACCCGTACACCATTGTGACCAATTCACTGTCCAAGAGCAATGCCATCACCGGTCTGCGCATCGGTTGGACGCTCACCCCCAAGCCTCTCGCGGCCTCTATCGTAAAAACCCACGCTTGGGTGACGTCGTGCGCGAGCACCTACGGGCAGAGCGTCGCTCGTCACATCTTTTCGACTCCAGGGGCTTTGCAGGAACACGCCGCATGGTACCGTCAGCGCCTGACTGCAGTGATCGATGAGTTGCAGGAAAGCGGGTTGCGCTTTATCGTTCCGCAGGGAGCCTTCTACGCGTGCGTTGCGCTGGGCGAGGGACGTTCATCACTTGCAGCCGCGCATCAGCTCGCCGATGAGGATGATGTGATAGCGATTCCAGGGATCGCGTTCGGAGCATCGTTCGAGACCTGGCTGCGGCTGACGTGGGTTGCGCCTCTGGAGCAAGTGAAAGAAGGCATACATCGCATTGCGCGTCGCTACGCGCGGTCTTCTTGCGGCAGCAGGTGATCGAGCGTGCGCAAAGCCGGAAAAATCGACGCAGATAGGGCTACCACAACGAGCGTCGCAACCCCGCCGACGACGACCGAAGCTTCCGCCCCGATTAAGGCGGCGAGTCCCCCGGATTCGAAGGCGCCCAATTCGTTGGACCCACCGATAAAGATATTTTCAACCGCGCTAACCCGTCCGCGCATTGCTTCCGGCGTGCCGAGCTGCACGATCGCGTTGCGAATCGCTACGCTCACCATGTCGAATCCGCCAATGAGCATCAGAGCGACAAGCGAGAGCGCCATGTTCTTGGAGACGCCGAAAACAATGGTGAACACCCCGAAGCCGGTGACGCACCACAACAAAAGCCGGCCCGCGCGGCGCGCGATAGAGCGTCGTGCGATGGCGATAGCGACCATCGCGGCACCAAACGCTGGGGCGCTTCGCAGCAGGCCGAACCCCGTCGGCCCGACGTGCAGAATGTTTGCTGCATAGACGGGCAGAAGCGCCACCGCACCTCCGAAGAGCACGGCGAACAAATCCAGCGTGATCGAACCCAGAATAATCTTGCGCGCCATAATGAAACCAACGCCTTGCAGCGCCGCTTGCAAGAGTGGTTCTTCCTCATAGGGGACTGCGCGGCGCGGCAACAGTGTAAAGCCCACGGCTGCGCCCGCATAGCCGATCGCAGCGGCGCCAAAGGCTATGGGTGTGCCAATGGCGATGAGCGCCCCAGCAAGCGCCGGACCCACAATGTAAATGAATTGTCCAATCGACGACGACATGGCCGACGCTCGCACAAATTGTCCGCCCTCAACGATGCCTGCGAGCATCGAACGCTCCGCGGGTGTGCCAACCGCATGCGCGATACCAATCAACGCTACTGCCGAGAAATACAGAATCAGCGAGCGCGACTCCAACAAAGCCAGCGTTGCAAAAAAGAGCAGCGCTGCCATTTCGATGAGCGAAATACTCAAACATACCGCCCGGCGATCGACGCGGTCGGCAATTATGCCAGCGGGCAATGCGAATACGACTTGCGGTATGAACAGAATCAGGCCAACCAATCCTATATCGAGCGGATGATGACGCAAGCCATAAATTTGCCAGCCGATCGCCGTGGCTTCAATGCTGTAACCAAGGAGCGAGCTTTGGCGCGCAATGAAATACGCTACGAATTCTCGACTCGCAAACAGTTGGCGCACGAAGGCCGGTTCAGGAAAACCCTAACGCTGCTCCTGTTTTTGCTTCGCGCAATGTAAGTGCCGCTGTTAAGAAGAATCTAGCGACGGATTCCATGAATATTGCGAACAGAGCCGAGCGCATTGACGGTTTCCAGGCCGCCGCCATCAGAATTGCGCGCCCGACCGATCGTCTCCAGGAAGTCGTGCGGTTTTACCGCGATGGGTTAGGGCTGCCTGTAATCGGTTCTTTCCGCGGTCACGCCGGCTACGATGGTGTTATGCTAGGGATGCCCGACAAACGCTGTCACTTGGAGTTCACACACCACGTGGAGGGAAGCCCATGTCCAGCCCCGACGCGCGATAACCTGCTCGTGTTCTACTTTGCGGACGACGCGCAGCTACAGAAATGCAGAGGACACCTTGAAACGATGGGGTATGGATGTGTGCAGCCCGAGAATCCGTATTGGCTTGACATAAGCTGGACCTTTGAAGATCCCGACGGTTGGCGCGTCGTATTGGCAGGTGATTATTCGGTGGGAACGGCTTGATCGTCCGCGGATCGTTCGGGTCCGATCCACACCGTTTGGGTGTTGACGAACTCGCGGATGCCGAAGGCGCTTAACTCGCGGCCGTAACCGCTGCGCTTGATTCCGCCGAAGGGCAAACGGGGGTCGCTGGCGACCATGCCGTTGATGAACACGCTGCCGGATTCGATCTGCCCTGCAAGCATGGCCGCATGCCGTAGATCCTGCGTCCACAGCGCCGCGCCCAAACCAAACGTGGACGCATTAGCAAGCTCGACGGCGTGTTGCGCGTCGCGCGCGCGGATGACGGCCGTCACCGGGCCGAAGGTTTCTTCGGAAAACGCCGGCATTTGCACAGTAACGTCCGCTAGAATGGTCGGTTCGTAGAAAAAGCCGGCGCCGGGAAGAGCTTTGCCGCCGGCGATGAGGCGCGCGCCGGCATCGAGTGAGGCTTCAACTTGACGCGCAAGCGCCTCGCGCAGATCGTCGCGCGCGAGTGGCCCCACTTCGGTAGATTCTTCGAGCGGATTGCCGACTTTCAATCTCTGCGTACCGATCGCGAACTGTTGAAGAAACGGTTCGTAAACGTCGTCTTGTACGATGAAGCGTTTGGCTGCGATGCAGCTCTGACCGGCATTTTGAAAACGCGATTTCACGCCTGCTTCGGCCGCGGCTTGCAGATTCGCATCGTCCAGCACGATGAACGGGTCCGAACCGCCTAGCTCGAGCACCGTTTTTTTCAGTGCTTTGCCCGCGGCCGCCGCCACGGACATCCCTGCGCCTTCGCTTCCGGTCAGCGTCGCCGCCGCGATTCGGCTGTCATCGACCAAAGCGCTGGCTCCCTCCCCTGATATCAGCAAGGTCGTGAACAGATTCTCCGGCACGCCCGCGACTCTAAAGATGCGTTCGATTTCAAGCGCGCAACGGGTAACGTTCGATGCATGCTTGAGCACAGCGACGTTTCCGGCCATCAATGCGGGAGCCGCGAATCGAAAAACCTGCCAGTACGGGAAGTTCCACGGCATGATCGCAAGAATCACACCTAGCGGCCGAAATGCTACAAAACTGCGCGTAGCGCTGGTTGCAACCGTCTGGTCGGAAAGGTATCGTGCCCCGTGCTGTGCATAATGCTCGCAACACCAGGCGCATTTTTCAATTTCAGCCCGCGCTTGCGAGATAGGCTTGCCCATTTCAAGCGTGGCGACGCGTGCCAGAGCATCCCGCTCACGGCGCAGTACTCGAGCTACCTCCGAAAGAGCCTGCGAGCGAGTAGACAAATCGCTGAGTCGCCATCTGTTGAAAGCCCCGCGGGCGCGGTCGAGTTTGGCACTGATCTCACTTGAAGTATGAACGTCGAAACGTTCCAGTTCTTGGCCGGTGGTGGGATCGATCGTTTGGAAGCTCATCGCGAGACTGCACAACCATTCGAAGTGGTGGCACCGATGTAATAGGCGGCCGTTTCTTCGATGGCTTGCAGCGGTACGCAACCGATGAGCTCTGAGCGAACTATCGCAATGCCCTGGGCGGCCGCGAGAGCACGAATGAGTTCCGTCACGCGGTACAACGGCGTCGCCCTATAGTCCGTGATGTTGAGGGAAACCTGTACCAAGCGTTCGCTGATGCGCAAACCGATCGCTTTAAGAGAAGTGAGGCCGCCATTACGTTGCCGAATGCGGCGAGCTATGCTTTGGGCAACGCGCAGGTCACCAGTAGCAAGTTCCACGTTGAATGCTATCAGTATTTCACGCGCCCCTATTGCGATTGCGCCGGCACGTTCGTGCGCGTGAGGATCACCGAAATCGGGCAACCACTCCGGCAACGCAAAGCGCGCATCGAGTCCTTCAAACTCTCCAGCGCGTACCGCAGCTAAATTGCGGCGCAGCGGAGTGCTTGCCGCTTCTCCATAGAGATAGGATGGAATGCGATGCACCTCCCAAATTCGCGCGCCCGCTTCGCGCGCGAGCGCGACCGCGTCTTGCATTGACGCGTCGCGCAGTGGGACAAACGGCAAGACGTCAAGTGCGCCGATGCGAGGGTGAACCCCGTGGTGCGTGCGCAGGTCAATGGTTTGCAGCACAACGCCCGCCAGCGCGACACTGGCATCGAGCAGTTCATCGTACGAACCGACAATCGTTACGACGCTACGATGGTGTACCGGATCGCTGGTGCGGTGCAAAACCCGACCGCCGAATTGTTGGGCCGCCGCGACGCAGGCGTCGATCGTACCGGCGCTTCGGCCCTCGGAAATGTTGGGAACCATTTCAAAGAGGGCGTTGCTCACCGCCGGAGTGCTTTGTCAACGGCTTGAGCTACGTCCGGGACGTTGTGCGGGGAATATATTGTTGAATACCCAAGCTTCCGCGCCTCAGCCATCCGTCGGGCGCCTGCGCTTACAGCGCGAACTTCACCGGAAAGCCCAAGTTCGCCGAAAGCTATCGAGCCGGGGCCGAGCGGCACATTGCGAAAGGCGGAAGCAATCGCAAGCGCAATTCCCAAATCGGCCGCCGGTTCGCTGACTCGTAGTCCGCCGGCTACCGAGGCGTAAACGTCGTACCCGCCCAGTTGCATTCCCGCCCGCCGTTCAAGGACAGCAATAACCATCGCGAGGC
This sequence comes from Vulcanimicrobiota bacterium, assembly GCA_030947645.1. Taxonomy (GTDB): domain Bacteria; phylum Vulcanimicrobiota; class Vulcanimicrobiia; order Vulcanimicrobiales; family Vulcanimicrobiaceae; genus JALZBG01. The sequence goes on from JALZBG010000080.1 coordinate 5,576, forward strand.
GCGCTTGGTCGACGTTTGCGGCCAGGCGCCGAGGCGAACCGTAGGTTGTTTCGCCGACTAGAGCCTGAATTTCTACCAATACCGGGCGAGATCCGACGATGCAGGCCACGACACACGAGCCACTCAGTTTGGCGCGCTCCCCCGACACGAACAGTTGCGATGGATTGGCGACTTCATGCAATCCGTCGAAATGCATCGAGAACACGCAAATTTCGTCGGCGCTGCCAAAGCGGTTCTTGTGCGAACGTACGATCCGGTATTCGCCGTTGTTGTCACCTTCGAAGTACAAGACGGTATCAACCAAGTGCTCGAGCAAACGCGGTCCCGCGATGGCCCCGTCCTTGGTAACGTGACCGACCAAGAAGGTAGCGCAGTTTGTACGTTTTGCAAATTCCATAAGCACTTGGGCGCAATCGCGAACCTGGGCGACGCTCCCGGCGTATGATTCCACCTCTGGAAGCCACACCGTTTGAATGGAATCGACGATGAGCGCTTTTGGTGCGATGCTCTCCAGGTGTTCGAGGACTGATTGAAGGTTCGTTTCTGGGAAAACAAGCACTTCATCGCCGATTCCCAGACGTGCCGCGCGTAATTTAATCTGTGGTGGCGATTCCTCTCCGCAAACATAAACAGCCGGCGCATGATGCTGCCCGAGATGTTCGGCGATCTGCAAAAGCAAAGTCGACTTACCCGCGCCCGGAGGACCGCCCAGCAACGTCAAACTCCCCGCGACGATGCCGCCGCCGAGCAATGCATCGAATTCAGGCATTCCGCTCGAGATGCGACGCGTATTCTGATTGGAAATATCGCCAAGCCGCACGGGCCCCGTTTGTGAGGAATGCACAGCGCGAGCCGATCGCACGGCCTGGGAGTTCCCGGACTGTGGCGGCGCTTGCGTAAATGAATTCCATGCTTCGCATGACGGGCATCGACCAAGCCAACGGGGCGCTTCAAAACCACACCCGGAACAAAAATAGACGGTTCGAGCTTTCGGCAAGATAACGGAGGTTTCCCGAGACTTGATGGCGGACCCCGCACGCCGGCGCACGAAGGCCCGCGCGTGCGCAAGAAGGCGGTTGTTATCGCGATTGACGGTCCCGCCGCCTCTGGTAAAACGACCGCCGCTCGCATGCTCGCGCGGGCGCTGCCGGCACTGTATCTGGATACCGGCGCGATGTATCGCGCGCTGGCATACCTTGCATTGCGCACTCAGACGGACATCGATAATGAAAATGCCTTGGTGCGTCTATGCTCTCGGTATAAGATTCGGATACAGCTCGATCAAGGCGCAGCCTTGGGCTTTCGGATATTTGCCGGCGACCAGGAACTGGGCCCGGAACTTAGCTCGAAAGAAGTTACCGCCGTTGTTTCGTCCATCGCAGCGCACGCTCGGGTGCGCGATGTAATGGTGCAAGAGCAGCGCTCCATCGCTGCGCAAGGTGCGGTTGTAATGGCCGGGCGCGACGTTGGAACGGTGGTTTTGCCGGACGCAGGCTGCAAGATCTTTCTAACGGCATCACTTGACGCACGCGTGAAACGGCGCCGCGAAGAGCTGCGTGGTGCAGGGGTCGACGTGAACATGCACGTTCTTGCGCAGGAAATTATCGAGCGAGACCGTCTTGATGAGAATCGCGCGAGTTCACCGCTGAGCGTCGCAAAAGATGCGCATGTTATTGATTCGAGCGACATGTCCCCGGAAGAAGTCGTGGGCGCGATTCTGCGACTCGTGGACCGATGATGACGCCATACCTGGCCGCGCGCTCGTTCCTGCGTCCGACGATGAAGGTGTTTTGGCGTTTCCAAGTCGCGGGCGCGCACAACGTTCCATTAAAGGGCCCCCTGATTGTGGCTTGCAACCACGTTTCGTACATGGATCCGGTGGCATTGGGAGTGGGCTGCCCAAGGCCATTGGCGTATATGGCAAAGGTCGAACTTTTTCGCATGCCGCTCTTGGGAGCGTTGATTACGGCGCTGGGTGCTTACCCCGTTGAGCGCGAGAAGAGCGCCACGGCCGCGATCAGACGCTCGGTGCAGGTTTTGCGCAGCGGCGGCGCCGTCGGCATCTTTCCCCAAGGCACCCGAGTTCGCGATAGCATGGCCAAGGCGCACACGGGGGTTGCGATGCTCGCATTGCTTTCCGGCGCCCCGGTAGTCCCAGCGTGCGTCGTTGGTTCCGCTCGTGCAGCGCGTCTCGGTCAGATAAAAGTCGCATTCGGAACACCCGTATCATTCGTTACTTCTCCAGGTGATAGGCCAAAAGAGAAAGCGAGTCGCGAAGAGTTGGCGAATTGGACGATTATGGTAATGGATCGCATACAAACATTGGCGGAACGAACCAGTGGAGATTAAGAAAGCTAAGGTCCAGGGGTTTTGCTTCGGCGTTGCCATTACCGTCAAAAAAGCAGAAGAAGCCCTAAAATCGCGTTGCGACGTCACCAGCTTAGGCAACGTCGTGCACAACCCTCAGATGGTTGCCTCGCTGGCTGCCAAGGGTTTAAAGAATGCAAACTCCCTCGACGAGGTAGAGTCGGGCGCATTGTTTGTCCGCGCGCATGGTTTGCCCACCGGCGTTTTTGAAAAAGCGGAGCAACGGGGGCTGACCGTCATTGACGCGACGTGCCCCATGGTTACCAAGATTCACGTTCAAGCCGAAAAGTTGAAGGCCGACGGCTACAAGATCATCGTTGTCGGCGATCCGAATCATCCCGAAGTAAAGGGGACGCTTAGTCACGTGCCGGGAGCATGGTGCATAGAAACGGTGCAAGAAGTTGACG
>JALZBG010000081.1 GCA_030947645.1 Vulcanimicrobiota bacterium
CCTCTTCGCGCATGCGCGCGACCCTGCCGGCAGCGAAATTCGACTGTTCTTGCAGTTGGACTATCTGCGCGCGCACCATGTCGCCCGCAGTCCGCGAACGCTCCGTATCCGCATCCAGCAGACCCAAGCGGGCGCGGGCCGCCTCGCGTTGGGCACCCATCTTCGCAAGCTGTTCGCGAACATTCGCGGCCAGCGCTGAAGCGTCGGCGAGTACCTCCTCTGCCTGCGCAATGCGCTGGCGTCCTCGGTCAAGCGCTGCTTCCAAACGCGCGCGTTCTTCATCAACTGGCGAGGCCGTGGCGCTTGGCTCAAACTCGCGTTGCTCACGCCGAAATTCCTCCGCTTTTGACTCCAACTCCGCCACGCGTCGGCTGGACAAACCGAGGTCACGTTCTGAACGTTCGATATCCGCACTCAAGTTTATGATCTCGACGCGCAGCTCTGCCAAAGCAATCTCTATCTGGCTCGCCTCTTCTTTTACCGCGTCGCGCTTGACGCTCGTCTGTTCGCTGCGTTCCCGAGCGGACTCCACAGCCGATTTCAACGTATACAGCCGTGCAATCATGTCGGGCAGTTGCTCTCGCAGCGCCGCAGCCTGTAACCGCCGCGATAAAATCGACCGCTCTTTTTTGGCGCGTCCGCCGGAGATTGCACCGCCACCAAGAATCTGTTCCCCCGAAAGCGAGACGATGGTGTCCCGCAAATCAGTCTGTTCAACCACCGTAATTCCTGTTTCCAGCGTATCCACGACGAGAACCTTACCGACTAGAAAGTTGATAACTCCAGCCAGCTCGCGCTTGGTTCTAATCAACGTATGAGCGTAGCCGATAACGCCGCGGAGTCCCGCCAACTTGCCCATCTCGTTGCCCGTGCGCGAGCGTAGAACATCGAGAGGCAAAAAGGTGGCGCGCCCTAATTCGTTGATCGTAAGATACTCTAGCGCACGTCGCGCATCGGCGGAGTTGGTCATGATGATGTTGGAAAGCCGTGCCCCAAAGGCGACGTCGAGCACGCGCGCGTAGCGCTCTTCCACCTCGATGACGTTGGCAACGATTCCTTCCACTCCCGCGAGTTCGCCGCGCTCAAACGCTTCTATGACGGCGCGCGTTCCGGGTACATGCCCGGCGAGACTGGTTTCTAGTTCTTCGATGGTCTGCAAACGCGACTGCGCACTCGCGATCTCGCTGCCGTAGTCACGATGCTCTCCTTCTGCTTTCGCCAATTCCCCACTTGCGCGTGCAAAGACCGCTTCTACGTCCTCGCCGCGACCGCGGACTTCAAACAATTGTTTTTCCAGACGTTTGAGATCGCGTTCGCGTTCGCCGTAGCGAAGCGAGCCTCTGTCGACTGCTATCTCCAACTGTTGGCACGCTGCACGCAAGCCGCTTGCTTCATCTTCAAATCGCTCCGCCGCAACGCGTGCATTCTCACTCTGGACACGCAGCGCGGCCTTCTGCGCTAGCATTTTTGCCTCCGCGGCCTCCACTTCGCGCAGCGACGTGAAGATTGCATCCAATTCCGCATGGGATTGCGAGAGCGCGCGCTGTGCTTGATGTTCCGCTGCGCGCAGGCGCTCGGAATCTGCGTGCAGGGGCGCAATCGCGCTTTCTAGCCGGACAATAGTTTCCTCCATCGCGCCACGCTCGGCAGCGACTCGCGCCGCATCCGCCGAGCTTGCGGTACCTTGTTCCACCAGCGCTTCGCGGCGGGCCAGCGCCGCCGCGTGTTCCGCTTCGAGCCGCGCGAGTTCCGCCCGCCGCTGGCCGGCAACTGCCCGCTGTTCTTCGAGCTTCAATTCACGTTGGTAGGCGCCGTAACGCGCGTCGGAAAGTTTCGCCGCTATGATTGCCGCTTCGGTCGCCGCGGCATCGCGGCGGATCCGGTTGTGCTCCAGCTCAACGCCAATTCGCTCCCGCTCGGCACGGCGGCTAACGCTTGCGCGCAAATACGAAAGGATTTCCATGTCGCGCAAGCGCGCGCTCAGTTTCCGATGCCGTTTCGCACGCCGGATTTGACCGTCCAATTCAGGAATGCGGCGCTGAAGTTCCGCAATTAAGTCATTGATTCGAATCGCGTTTGTTTGCGTCTGTTCCAAGCGGCGCATCGCCTCGTTTTTGCGCGCCAAGAAGCGGTTGATGCCGGCGGTTTCTTCAAAGAGCGTGCGCCGTTCGCTGGGCCGGGATTCCAAAATTGCATCGATCTCACCCTGGGATACGATCGCGTAGGATCCCGACCCGAGCCCGGTTCCGACCAGCAGATCCATCACGTCTCGCAAACGGACGTGAGTGCGGTTGATATAGTATTCGGTCTCGCCGGCCCGATACGCCCGGCGCGTGAGCTGCACTTGGGAAAACTCGATTGGCAGCCGGCCGTCGGAATTGTCAAAAGTAAGCGACACTTCGGTCATTCCGAGCGCTTTTCGTTGGTCGTTACCCGCGAAAATAACGTCTTCCGTTTTGCTCGAGCGCAACGACTTTGAGCGCTGTTCGCCGAGCACCCATCGTATAGCATCGACAAGGTTCGATTTTCCAGATCCGTTTGGCCCAACGATCGCAGTGATTCCACTCTGGAAGTCCAGGGACGTTCGCTGGGCAAAGGTCTTGAAGCCAAAAACGGTGACGTTTGTGAGATTCATCAGGTACGCATCTGCAGCGTGCGCAATGCCTGCGCCGCAGCGATCTGTTGCGCAATCTTTTTGGACGGGCCGATTCCCGTGCCAAGCACGGCGCCTCGCACACTCACCGATGAACTAAACGACGGTGCTCGTAGCGTCCCGGTAGACTGTTCGCGGTACTCCGGCATGCACGAATACGTCTTTTGCACGTATTCCTGCAAAGCCGTCTTCACATCGATCAAGCGTGAGTCGTCTTGGTCTATTTGCGTGAGGTGTTGCTCAATTAAGAATGTACGCGCTGCTTCCAAACCCTGTTCTATGAAAAGGACCGCGAGAAAGGCTTCAAAGGCATCGGCTAAGACTGCGCTGTTGTCTGCACCACCGGCCGATCGCAATCCTTTCCCCAACTGCAGCAATTCTCCGAATTGCAAGCGCCGCGCCGTTACTGCCAGTGCTTCTTCACTTACAAGCGCTGCTTTGCGCCGTGAAAGCTCGCCTTCTCGTTGCTGCGGAAAGGTTGCGTACAACCAAGCGCTGCAGAGAAATCCAAGAATCGAATCACCTAGAAATTCCAGACGCTCATTTGAAGCGCGCCCCGTTTCGCTGGCTGCACTTTCATGCACAAAAGCACCTTCAAACAAAGCGCCGTTTGCAGGAGATATCCCCACATCACGAAGGAATGCACGCAGGCGTCGTCGCCGCGCTTCTCCGCTCATCTGTCCGAGGAGCTTGTCAAACTCCTATTGCTCGTATTTGCGGAAAACCAACACATTGTTGTGTCCTCCGAATCCGAACGAGTTGGACAATGCAACATCAACATGGGAGCGCCGCGCGATATTTGGGACGTAGTCCAGGCGACATTCAGGATCTGGGTTTTCGTAGTTGATCGTCGGCGGAATGATATCGTGGCAAACCGTCAGTACGGTCGCGACCCCCTCGAGCGATCCCGCGGCTCCCAGTGCGTGCCCAAACATACTTTTATTCGAACTAACGGCGACGGTGGCGTCCTCCCCAAAGACTCGGGCGATGGCTTGGGATTCGGCCGCATCGCCTTGGGGAGTCGAAGTACCGTGAGCGTTGATATACTGGACTTGCGAGGGACGTATTCCCGAGTTGCTCAAGGCCCGTCGCAGGGCCAGCTCTACGCCGCCGCTTTCCGGGTCGGGCGCTACGAGATTATACGCATCAGAAGATTGCCCGAATCCAAGCATCTCCGCGTAAATTCGTGCGCCGCGCTCCTTGGCGTGAACGTGCTCCTCTAGAACGAGCATGCCGCTGCCCTCAGCAAGCACGAAACCGTCGCGCGTCTTGTCGAAAGGGCGGCTGGCTCTCGTGGGATCACCATTGTTGGTCGAGAGCGCCTTCATGGAGCAAAAGCCTCCCAGCGCCAGCGGGGTTACGGTCGCCTCTGCACCGCCGCCGATCATCGCTAGGGCTTCTCCGCGGGCTATAGTCGCATAAGCAACGCCGATGGCGTCGTTGGCGCTCGCGCATGCGCTGGCGGCAGCGAACAAGGGTCCACGAAAGCGGTGGTACATCGATATGTGGGCTGGGGCCGCATTTCCCATAAGCATGGGAATGAAGAATGGGCTAACCTTGGCAAAATTGTTGCTTTCAATCGCCTTTGTGGCAGCTCCCTCGAGCGTAATGATCCCCCCGATTCCCGTTCCGATGATGGCGCCGACTTGATCGCGAAAAGGCTGGTCTTCAGGAAGAGCGGCGTCGCCAATTGCCTCGCTGGCTGCCACGAATGCAAACTGCGCAAACCGATCCATGCGCCGCGCCTCGCGCCGGCCGATGACCTCGTCCGCATCGAAGCCTTTTACTTGCGCGGCGATGCGCGTGGAGAAGGCAGCCGCGTCAAACCCCTCGATCAGAGCAACGCCGCTCTCGCCCGCAATCAGGCGCTTCCAAAATTCGTCTCGCGAGTTTCCCAGCGGGGTCACGGCTCCGAGGCCGGTCACCACAACACGACGCTTGTCCAAAACCCCACGAAGTTACGGCGGTGCGGCATCGGCACCTGCCGCGCTTGCACGCCGACGGAACAGCGTGGTATACTGCGCCTCGCCATGTTTGTGTTCGACCTGCAATTATTCGCCTCCAAGAAGGGCGGCGGTTCCACTCGCAACGGCCGTGACTCGAATGCGCAGCGCCTGGGCGTCAAGCGTTTCGGCGGCCAGACGGTCCTAGCGGGAAACATTCTGGTCCGCCAGCGCGGAACCAAATTTTATCCGGGTGAAGGCGTCGGCATGGGGAAAGATCACACGCTCTTCGCGCTGATCGCCGGAAAAGTGGAATTCGCCACGATGCGCAACCGTCAGCACGTTCACGTGCGTGACGCCTAACGCACCGGTCAACAAGCGAGAAACGTTTTAGGGGCGTCACCCGGCCTCTGTCAGTTATAGAGGCACCCGCTCACCAACCGCGCGCACGTCCGTAATGCAATTCATTGACGATGCCCTCATTACGGTGGCCGCCGGAAACGGGGGTGACGGAATAGTTGCCTGGCGACGCGAGAAATACGTGCCTAAGGGTGGCCCGGCCGGCGGCGACGGCGGTAGAGGTGGCGGGGTTTTTCTTCAGGCCACGCCCGAGCTTTCCACGCTGGTCGACTTCCGTTTTAAACGCCACTTTGCGGCCGAATCCGGAAAATCCGGCGCTCCTTCAAACAAATCGGGCCGAGGCGGAGAAGACCGCGTGATTCCGGTACCCGTCGGTACGGTGGTCTATCGGAGCGCCCAAGCGCAAAGCGAAGCGTTCCTCTCCGACTTAACGATCCCGGGGCAGCGGTTATTGATCGCTAAGGGCGGCCGAGGCGGCCTAGGAAATCAGCACTTCGCGACCAGCGCGCGGCAGGCTCCACGTTTCGCCGAAAAAGGCGAGCCGGGTGAGCAGTTTACCTTACGGCTGGAATTGCGTTTGCTAGCGGACTGCGGCATCATTGGTGTGCCTAACGCCGGGAAGTCGACGCTGCTTTCGGTAGTTTCGGCAGCCCGGCCCAAGATTGCGGACTATCCATTTACGACAATTGAACCGCAACTCGGCGTAGTACGTATCGCCGAAGACGAATCGTTCGTTATGGTTGACGTTCCGGGACTTATCGAAGGAGCGCACGGCGGTGCCGGGCTCGGCGACCGCTTTTTGCGGCATGTGGAACGTACGCGCGTCTTGGTTCACCTTCTCGACGGCGCCAAAAGTTCCGAAGAACTTCTGCACGACAAGGCGGTGATTGAAAACGAATTGCTCTCTTGGAGCCCTCAGCTTTCCGGCAAACCGACTTTCCTAGTTCTTTCGAAGCTAGACTTGCCCGAGGCGCGACGGCATCTGGAAAAATTGCGCGCGAGCTTTCCTGACGCTCTCGGCATTTCAGCCGCGACCCGGGAAGGGGTCGAAGCGCTGCTGTACGCAGTGTGGCAAACCGTCAGAATGACGCCGTTGCCGCAACTTACCGTTGGGGAAGCGCCCCGCATCGTTCTCGCTCCGCACGAACCGTTCGCAATTCGCAAAGAAGGCGGCGTCTTCATCGTAACGGGTGAACGTGTCGAACGGCTGGCCGCCATGACCAATTTTGAAAGCGACGAAGCACTCGCGCGATTCGAACAAATTTTGGGAAAGCTCGGCGTCGATAAGAAGCTGCGCGAGCTTGGTGCTTCCGACGGCGATACGGTGCGCATTGCCGGCACTGAGTTCACCTATTCGTGAAGCTCGGTATCTTCGGCGGCACTTTTGACCCGGTTCACAACGCCCATCTGTTCGTGGCTGAGTCTGCCCGGCGGCTGGAAGATCTCGATCGCGTCATATTTGTGCCGACACGGCGTGGACATCATCGTGAGGCTGCGCGCGCGGACGCGACGACACGGTGCGCGATGATCGTGCGGGCGATAGCCGGAAATCCCAACTTCGCCCTCGATCGCACCGATCTCGCCGACGATGCCACCGGTTTTACCGCAGACCTCTTACTCCGGCTGCGCAAACGGTATAGCGCAGACGACTTCATCTTTATCGCCGGTGCGGACTCCCTAGCCAGCAGAGCATGGCTGCGTTTGGAGGAAGTGCTTTCCAATCTTGAGCGCTTTGTGATTGCGCCTCGCGCCGATGTGGATCAAGAGGCCCTCGCTGCGGTGCTGGATGGTCTGCCGTCACCGCTACGACGCAAAGTGCGCATACTCGACGTTCCGGAAGTTCCTCAATCTGCGAGACTCATTCGCACCTTGCTCTCGCAAGGCAAGAACATACGCTATTTAGTTCCGGAACCGGTGTGGCGCTACGTGGATGAACACCCCGTCTACGCGTTGCGCAATGGCGAGCGTTAAGATCTCGCCGGATCCCAGCGCGAGTCGGCACAAAATTTTCACGATACTTGTGCTTCTATCTGCGTGTGCGAAAGCACCGCAGAGCACGCCGGCCACCAATTCGGCTGTGTATGCCGCGTTTGAATCAGGCACTTCGCGCGTGGAGGTTTCGGCCACCGGAATCGTCACTCGGACGATGGGCATGCGCACTGGTCGCAGTGGGACGCACGAAGGCTTTCTCATGCAGGCTGACGGAAAACGTGGACTAGTGCTGCGGGTGGAGGACAACGTCGACATCACCGGCCCCATCCCACTGCGCAACGGACAGCACGTTATCGTTCGCGGAGAATATGAATATTATCCACGCGGCGGCGTCATCCACTGGACGCATCATGATCCCGCAGGCCGGCATGAAAACGGCTACGTCGAGGTGGCCGGAAAGCGCTATCAGTGACCGCCTTGACTGAGATCACGCTCGCCAGCGTATCGCCGCGCCGGTTAGATCTCCTACGCTCGCTGGGACTGAAGGTTACGGTTGTTCCGAGTGGCTACGACGAGAGGCTTGATGAAGGCCCGACGCCTTCGCAGCTTGCTTGCGCTCATGCCAAAGCGAAAGCCCTTGCAGTACGTCAACGCCTACGAAGCGGGGTGATCGTCGCGGCGGACACGGTCGTGGAGATCGACGGCATCGCATGCGGAAAGCCCCGCGACGATCCCGACGCAGTCCGGATGTTAACGGCACTCTCCGGACGGGAACACTTAGTGCACACCGCGTTTACCATAATCGACGGCAGAACCGGCTGTTGCGTTGCCGGGCTGGAAAGCACGAGCGTCCGGTTTTATAGACTGTCGATCGGAGAAATCGAGCAATACGTTGCGTCAGGGGAGCCGATGGACAAGGCCGGCGCATACGGGATCCAAGGGTTGGGTGCGACACTGGTTGCGTCCATCCGCGGTGATTTTTATACCGTGATGGGTTTTCCGATCGGGCGCTTTGCGCGTAGTCTGCCGGAACTAGGTTATCATCTCTCCTGGCGAACGCCGGCGGACTAAGCGCTCACTTTAATAGATTCGACGGCACCGGGACTTGCACCGCGCATTTCGGTCGTGCAAGACTTAGCTAGGGCGTTCACGTGCGTACGCCAAAAAAGAGGGCTGGTATTGAAGTTTTATGATTCTAACGCGGGAATCGATTCCTAGACTCATCGTTTGCGCAACGATAGGAATAGTGGCGTCGTTTGCGTTCGTGCCGGCCTGTCGTTCGGCGGTTCGGGCGTTACGGGCGCTTCCAGCGGCGGTCCCGGCATCATCGCAGTTGGTGGTGGCGGTGCAAGCAACAGCCCAAGCCTGCTCATCGTAGCTACGACTGGCGGCGTCAACTTAATTCGAGCGGTAAGCAATTCAGGCTCATCCGTGATGAGGCTCGACGACC
>JALZBG010000225.1 GCA_030947645.1 Vulcanimicrobiota bacterium
TTGAGGAGCTACTCATCATCGACGAAGATGACGTCATCCTTGCCAGCGCCAAGGCGGGTATCGGAATCGAAGAAATTCTTGAAGCGATCGTTACTCGCATCCCGCCGCCAAAGGGGAAAAACGATCATCTACGCGCGCTGGTGTTTGACGCGCAGTTCGATCCGTACCGTGGAGTTGTTTCGTACATCCGGGTAGTTGATGGGGAACTGCGCGCGGGCACAAAATTTATGTCCATGGCCCACGAACGTGTCTACGAATGCACCGAAGTCGGCGTCTTCATCCCGCAAATGCGCGCGACCGATAGGTTGAAATCTGGCAGTGTCGGCTACGTTATCGCCAACATCAAATCGCTCGGGGATATCACGGTCGGCGATACCGTTACCGGAGCCACCAACCCCGCGCACGTTCCACTGACGGGGTATCGTCAGGTCGTTCCCATGGTGTATTGCGGCCTGTACCCCAACGAAGGCGTCGAGTATTCCGAACTGCGCGACGCGCTAGAGAAATTGAAGCTCAACGATTCAGCGCTCATCTATGAGCCGGAAACATCGATTGCGCTGGGTTTCGGATTTCGTTGCGGGTTCTTGGGCTTGCTTCACATGGAGATCGTGCAAGAACGCCTCGAACGCAACTACAATCTCGATCTGATTGCGACTTCTCCATCGGTTGTCTTCCAAGTGACCCTTGCCGGAGGGAGTCTCCAAACGATCGACAACCCCAGCAAGCTCCCACCCTCCAATTTGATCGAAAAGATTGAGGAACCGTACGTCAAGGCGACCATCATGGCGCCTCCTGAGTATGTGGGCGCGATCATGGACATTACGCAGTCGCGGCGCGGCGCACTCGCTAATATGGAGTATCTGCACGACGGTCGAGTCATCTTGAGCTACGAGATGCCGTTGATCGAAGTCATCGTGGATTTTTTCGATCAGCTCAAGTCCCGCACCAAGGGCTACGCTTCCCTCGATTACGAGTTGATCGGCTACCGAGAAGGCGACCTGGTCAAGCTCGAAATCTTGCTCAACGCCGAACCGGTCGACGCTCTCTCGTTCATCGTCGCTCGCGACAAGGCGGCGTCGAGGGGACGCGCACTCGCGGAGAAACTGAAGGAACTCATCCCGCGCCAAATGTTTGACGTTCCGATCCAGGCGGCGATCGGCGGAAAAATCGTCGCGCGCGAGACCGTGACCGCGATGCGGAAAAATGTGCTGGCGAAGTGTTACGGCGGCGACATCACACGAAAGCGCAAATTGCTCGAGAAGCAGAAGGCGGGCAAAGAGCGCATGAAGCGCGTCGGCCGCGTCGACTTGCCGCAAGAAGCGTTTATGGCGGTCCTCCGGCTGGGAGAGTGAAGACGTACGTTGCCACGCACAATCGGGATAAGCTGCGCGAACTGCAGCAGATATTTGCCGCGTCACCGCTGCAGTTGGCGGAGTATGACGGCTTTGCCGAAGTTGAAGAAGATGGGCAAAGCTATGCCGACAACGCGCGGCTCAAAGCCGATGCACTTTTCGAGGAGCTGCGCCAACTGGGTAGTGGCGGCTGGGCGGTGATCGCCGACGATTCCGGGCTTGAAGTCGCGGCGTTAGGCGGACGTCCCGGAGTTCTTTCCGCTCGTTACGGAGGACCACGATTGTCGTGGCCCCGGCGGCGAGCGCGCCTACTCGGTGAACTGCGCGACGTTCCCGCCGAAAAGCGGGCCGCCAAATTTTGTTGCGCCATGCACCTGATTACGGGAACCGGCGAGCGATTCGTGAGCTACGGCGAAGTGGCGGGAACTATTGCATTGCGGGAAAGCGGTAAGTTCGGATTCGGTTACGATCCAATTTTCTGTTGCCGGTCCTCTCTTACGACTTTCGCGGATCTAAGCGAAAGCGAAAAAAATATGATAAGCCACCGGCACAATGCCGCCGTCAGTTTGCTTTCCGTTTTGGGCGAGGCGTCAACTGGCTGAGACCGACGTCGTGCCGGCCTTGGCGCTAGACCTTGCGTACTTCGCGCAGCGGCGTTGGAACGACGAGCAAAGCAGCGCGCTGTGGCAATATCTCGCGCAGAGCGCACCCAACGGCGCATGGGTTGCCAAGGATGCCGGCGACAGTATCGGAATCGCGCTTCCCCACGCGCTTGAGGAAGAATGGTTCCTTGCGGATTTGTTCGTGGAGCCAAGCTTTCGAGGTCAGGGAATAGGCATGCGACTTTTGAGCGAGGCGGCCCGCAATGCCGAAGACGTTGCACGCAGCGGTTTAGCGCCGATGGATGCGGTTGACGCTTTGGCATTCTTAGTACACCGCGGATTGCCGCTTCATGCGCCGGTATTCGTTCTGCGCGGCGACATTCCGCACGAGAACGAGCTGTTGCGCATGGCGTCGGGGGACTACCGCTTCGCGACGCAAGCGATCGATTTGCAGGTTCACCGTGGGGCGTTGAACGCTCTCGACCGGGAGATTCGGGGCGCTGCGCGCCCGTTAGACCACCACTATTTTGCGAGCAACGCGCATGGTGTCGCTTTTCTCTTACACGGTGAATTCGTCGCCTACACCTACGTGTGGCCGAATGGACGAATAGGGCCGATGTGTGCCTCTTCCGCCGCCTATCTGCGGCAGCTTTTTGCATTTGCCCTGGTGGCGTTGCGTCAAGTGTATGACGCGAGGTGGTGCACTGCGCTGGTACCAGGATCCAATATCCGCGTCATGCGCACAGGTGTGCGGGCAGGTCTGCGGATTGATGCCGCCAGTATCTTCGCGAGTGACGGGATCGCTTTTGACTTGTCCCGCTACATAGGTTTTCACCCGCTTTTGTTCTAGGCCCCGTTTTACAAAGTTGCATAGCGTAGGCATCTGCGCAAGATATGACCTGCTGAAAAGGATGGACCAATGAACGAAAAGTCAACCGAAACGCTCTGCGTCGTTGTCGAACGTGAGATACCTCATCCACCGGAAAAGATCTGGCGCGCTCTCACTCAGCCACACCTGATCGAGGAGTGGCTGATGAAGAACGACTTCAAGCCTGTCGTGGACCACCGTTTCAGTCTTCGCGCAGACTGGGGCGTTGTCGACTGTCAGGTCCTGGCAGTCGAGCCGAACAAAACGCTGTCTTACACGTGGGCGGCCTATGGTCTGGAGAGTCTCGTCACTTGGACTCTCAGCCC
>JALZBG010000082.1 GCA_030947645.1 Vulcanimicrobiota bacterium
GCCCATGCGCGCGTTTGATTTTTGGTGGGGATTGGCGGGCGGCGTTGCAGGTGCCGTAGCGTTGACCTTGTTTTACCGGGCGTTGGCCGTCGGCTCGATGGGCGTGATCTCCCCAATCAGCGCGGTCATCGCCACCGTCGTTCCGGTGTTGTACGGCATCGTGCACGGCGAACGTCCGAGCGTGCATCAAGACATTGGCATCGCAGTCGCTCCGATTGCCTTGTGGTTTGTTTCCTTCAAGGTTGACGTTCGCGTTCCGCGCACGAATTTACGAGGATTGCGACGATCGCTCGCAGCGGGAGTCGCCTTCGGTCTGTTTTATATCTGTCTCGCGCAGACGCATCGAGATGCGGGATTATTTCCGCTTTTGGGATCGCGCGCCGGTTCCGTTTGTCTGCTTGCCGCCGCAGCGTTCATCGCAAGGCAGCCCGTGCGACCGCTTCCCGGAACAATGAAGGTGATCTCTTTGGCGGGCTTTCTGGACATGAGCGCCAATGCGTTGTTTATCAGCGCGGCGCACCACGGAATGATCGCCATTGCGGCCGTCTTAACGTCGTTGTATCCCGCCAGCACCGTATTCCTCGCTCGAATCGTCCTCAAGGAGCGCTTGCAACGCACCCAAATTGCCGGCGTCCTCTGCGCGCTAGTGGCGGTTGTGCTCATAGCGCACTAGTTTCGGTTTAAAGGCTTGACCAGACGTCTAGCTTCGTTTTCACTCTTTCAATGACGGCATCCGTGAAATCCGTGGTCGAAGCGTGACCGCCCAAGTCGCTGGTTGAAAGTCCCTGACGCACCGCTTCTAAGCTTGATTCGTATATTGCGCGCGAGGCGTTGGCTGCGCGTTTGTCATCGATGTACGAGAGCAAGGCCGCTGCGGCCAAAATCATTGCCATCGGGTTCGCAACGTTCTTTCCGAACAGGCGCGGAGCTGTACCGTGCGGAGCTTCAGACATCACCACCGATGGTCTCAGCCGGTCGTCGAACGCCAGCAGCACCGATTCGGCTCCGGCGATGGATCCAAATAACTGCATGACCAGGTCAGACAAACAGTCTCCATCGCGGTTGAGCGAGGGAATCACCATCGGATCTCCCGGATTCGAAAGTAAGAGCGCGTAAGTTGCATCGATCAATTGAGGATCGTAGGTAACGCCCGGATGCCGCTTTGCCGCGGCATCCATTTCTTCCTTAAGCATCCCTTCGTAGATGGGGCTGACCGTGTATTTCGGACCTCCAAAAACCTTGGCATTCATTTTTTCCGCATGGACGAACGCGTACTCCGCGACCACGCGGCAAACGTTGCGTTCTATACGTTCGGTGCGGAACGCCACCTCGTTCTCACCGCTGCCTTCCCGCCACTCCCTCGCCCCATACGCATCCCCGACCGCCATGCGAACGATCGAAATGGGGGCATACACTCCGCCGAGGGGACGCACTCCCGGAAGACGGCGTCCCGTTCGCACGATGACTTTACCGCCGATGTCGCTGCGTAAAATGGCGTTTGGGGAACCGACGTCATCGCGCGTTTCGGGTGTGATCGTCGCAGCCTTGATTCCAAACTTCGTGCGCTTTATAGCCGCAGCCGCCTCGTGCACGACGGCATTACCTGTCCTGCGACGGTTTTCTAATGAGAGATCATACTGCTCAAACTGCAATTCGAGGTCGATGACCGATGCCTCTAAAACGCGCAGTGCTTCGCCGAGTAGCTCTTGTCCGGTTTCATCACCTTCTAATACGACGATGGTTGGTTGAGGCAAAAGAACTCCCATACAAATGACGAAGCCACAACATAATGGCACGCGTACGCCGTAAGGCGACCGCGAAAACGCGACTGAACTTTGAGATTGCGGGCATTGCCGCGCTGGGCCTCGCCGTCCTCTTTGGAATCGCGCTGACGCTTTCTTCTCGAGATTCCGGAATTATCGGTTCCGCCACCGCGTCGACGTTGCGAGGACTTTTCGGTGCGGCCGCGGGCCTCTTCCCGGTTTTGGTCGCCCTTTTTGCAGCGATACTCTTTCTAGAAATCAACGTCCCGCGCATGATGGCAACGCTGGGTCTAAGCGCGGCGGGTTACTTCCTTATAATAGATGCTTGGTTAGGACCGTTCGGCGGAACCGTCGGTGCGGACATCTCTCGGGGCTTCGTAGCTCTTGCGGGCGTTTTGGGCGCTCGCTTCTTGCTAATTCTTGCCGCCGTGCTGCTTACCGTTTGGATCACGGACGTCCCCGTAAAGAAACTCATTGGACTGTGCCTTGCTCAATTGCGGCGAGTGCGCAGTCCCCAGTTCGCTTTCACCTTCCCAAGCGCGCAAACCAAAAGCACGGGCATTCGCGAAACGGGTGCGGCGTTAGCTCCGGTCTCTACGCAGCGGTATGTGGCGCCACCGCCGCTGTTCCCGGAGCGGCAGCTGGAACCGGTTCACGTCGAAAGCGAACTGATCGAAAGCGAAACGGGTGACTATGAACCTGCTGCCGCTACCTCGCCGCGCTCCTACCGCCTCCCCGAATTAGCGCTCTTCGATCCCCCGCAGATGCAAGCGGTGGATGATTCGAGCCGCTCGCACGTGCTCGAAGACACGCTCGCGTCCTTCGGAGTCGGGGCAAAAGTGACGCACATCGAACGCGGCCCGTCTATAACGCGCTACGAACTACGGCCCGAGCGAGGCGTGAAAATTTCGCGCATATCCTCGTTGGCGGACGATATTTCTCTGGCCCTGGCGGCAACATCTGTGCGGATCGAAGCGCCCATTCCCGGCAAGTCGGCTGTCGGTATTGAAGTGCCGAATGCGACGGTGTCTATCGTCGCCATCCGTGAGATCCTCGAGGCTCTGCCTCTGCGGGGAACGGTGCCGCCGCTCAACATGGCGCTGGGCAAAGACATCACGGGCAGGCCCGTATTCGGCGATTTGGGTAAGATGCCGCATCTGCTCGTTGCCGGCGCAACCGGCAGCGGCAAGAGCGTTTGTCTGAATTGCATCATCGCCTCATTGCTGGTTTGCGCGACACCCGATCAAGTTCAGTTGCTGATGATCGATCCCAAACGCGTCGAGCTCACCGTGTACAACGGCATTCCTCATCTTGTCGAGCACTCGGGCAGTAAGGACGTGATTACCGACGCACGATTAGCGGCCGGAGCTTTGTTCGAAATGACCAAGGAAATGGATTCGCGTTACGAGCGTTTCGCGAAGGCCGGCGTCCGGAAGATCGAGGAATACAACGCAAAATTTCCGGACGAGAAGCTTCCGTACGTCGTCATCATCATCGATGAACTCGCCGATCTTATGATGGTCGCGCCCGCCAAGGTGGAAACAACGATCTGCCGGTTGGCGCAACTCGCTCGGGCAACCGGAATCCATTTGATTGTCGCGACGCAGCGTCCCTCCGTTGACGTGATAACCGGTGTCATCAAAGCAAATATTCCCTCTCGCATTGCGTTCGCCGCCAGTTCACAAGTTGATTCGCGCACGATCTTGGACATGGCCGGTGCGGAGCGGCTTCTGGGGCGCGGCGACATGTTGTATTTGCCGATCGACGCGCCCAAGCCGATCCGAGCGCAGGGCGCGCTCATTACCGGGTCGGAGGTTCACCGCTTAGTTTCTTTTTGGGCAAAACAGGCAAGGCCGGAAAACCTCTTGGATGTCGAGGTCACCCCTATCACTGAAGACGACCAGGGCAAAAACGTCGATCCTCTGTGTTATGACGCGGCCAAGTTCATCATCGAAACAAATTACGCATCGACGGCCCAATTGCAATCGCAGTTTTCCATCGGACATCCGCGCGCGGTCCGATTGATGCGCCTTCTGGAAGACTTTAAGGTCGTCGGTCCGCATGAAGGGACCAAGCCCCGCCGGATTCTTATCGGCATCGGGGAACTCGAACTGTTAGCGCCGCGATTGGGACAGCTGGTCGACCAGCAAGAAGATCGCTTTGCAGCGGAATACTGAACGTTCGATAGCGCTCACGGCGCTTTTACTTGCTGCGATAAGCGGCGCAGTCTTCCTGGTCCTCGGAAGCCGCGTAGCGCACGCGCCGCCAGGACCGGGGGATCTGTGGCTCTCCTTGCGCCTGCACGATCGCAGCGATTTGTTCGCTTGGATTGTAAGCTGGTCGTGCTACGGTCTCGTCCTCGGCCCGTTTTGCATCGCACTTGTCATGGTGGCGCTACGTTACCCGCAGTGGCGAAACCGCGTTGTTTTTTCACTAACGCTGTTAGTGCTCACGTGGATGAGCAGCGATTTTTTTCAGCGAGTCTTTATGCGGCCGCGCCGCATAGACTGGCTGGTGAAGCACGAGACCGCATTCTCCTATCCCAGCACGCATGCAGATATTTCATTGGTGTTCTACGGTTTGTGGGCGGTATTCTTGTTGGCAAGCGACCTTCAGAAGCGCCCAAAGACCACAGCAGCGGTGGTGCTGTTCGGCATCATGCTTGCGACGTGGTGGGCGCGCCTGTCCTTGGGCGCACACTATCCGAGCGATATCTTGGGGGGAGCCTTGCTTGCGTTTACGCTGATCTTCGGCGGCTTCGGCGTCTGTTCGCTGGTGGGCATTCCGCTCTTCGGGCGAAGGCCGTCACGCTGGGATTAAAGTAATTGGCATCGGCGGCCATAATCGGTACAGTACAAGGCAGGCTCAAAATTCCAAAATCGCTTTTATAGAGGAAACATCCGTGGCAGTGGTGACCGATCCGGCCTTACGGGCTATCGAACACAAAGTTGAAGAGGGCATCCCCCTTTCGATTGAGGATGGCATGACGCTGTTCGCCACGATGGATCTACATTCACTCGGGCGGATGGCGCGCGCTGCGAAGGTGCGCAAGAGCGGCAAAAAAGTCTATTATGTTCTTAACCGCTACATCAATTCGACCAATGTATGCTACGCCAATTGTAAGTTTTGTTCGTTTGCCCGCGGTGAGAAAGAAGACGGCGCAGTGCGCATGCCTGCCGATGAAGTCTTTGCGAAAGCGCTCGAAACCGGCAGCAATTTCAATCAATTGCATATCGTCGGCGGACACGACCCGCGCCAGCTTTCCCTGGACTACTGGTTGCCGCTCATGCGAAATTTCAAGGAACGACTGCCGCACGTTCAGCTTTCTCTTTTTACCGCAGCCGAAATCGATTACATGGCGCGCCGTCACCGTCTCACGTACGACGAGATCCTTGCCCACCTCAAGGAAGCCGGCCTCGATAACATCAACGGCGGTGGTGCCGAGGTGTTTTCAGAACGCTTTCGCAAACTCGTGTGCCCCAACAAAGTAACGGCCCCCGCTTGGCTCGCTATCCATGAAACGGCTCATCGGCTCGGAATCGCTTCAAATGCCACGATGTTATACGGTACCGTGGAAACGCTTCAAGAGCGAGTCGAGCATTTAATAGCCCTGCGTGAGTCGCAAGGGCGGTCGCCCGGCTTTAATGCGTTCATCCCGCTGGCCTTTCATCCAGACGGCAACGAGCTGAACGACTGCGGTTGGACTTCGGGGCTCGACGACATCAAGATGTTCGCCATCTCCCGCTTGATGCTCGACAATTTCGATCACATCAAAGCCTATTGGATGATTCAAGGCATTAAAGTCTGCCAAGTAGCCTTGCATTTCGGCGCCGACGACATGGACGGCACACACGGTAGCACCGACGAAGAACGCATCTACCATAGCGCCGGCACGCAATCGGGGCAGTATGTTGACGATCGTGAGTTTCGGCGGCTCATTGAAGAAGCGGGTTACGATCCGGTGCGCCGCAACAGCACCTACGACGAGTTTTCGTTTGACTGGACGCCGCCGTCGAGTCGTCCCGAATCGGTACCCGCATAACGTTGCTACGCTGCGGGCGCATCGCCTATACCAACGATCTGCCGGTGTACGCCGCCTTCGACGCAGGCGTGGTAGATTTTCCCGGAACCCTGCATGCCGATGTGCCTGCACGGCTCAACGCCATGCTTATTGAGGGACGTCTGGGGCTGAGCCCGGTAAGTGCATTCGCGTACGCCCAATCCGCTCGGCAAATGGTATTGTTGCCTGGATTGTGCATTGGCGCGAAGCGAGAAGCACTCTCAGTGCTGCTCATCTCCGAAGTTCCGCCGGCGCTGCTTGACGGTGCTGCTATCGCCGTGACGCGTGAATCGGCCACCAGCGTGCAGTTGTTGCGCGTCCTGTTGGAACGAAAGTATCGCGTGCGAACCACCTTCATCGACGACGATGATCCGTTGACGGCGGCGTTGCGCGGGAAAATGCCGGCTCTCCTTATCGGCGAGCGGGCCATCGACGCCCGCTTCCAAGTACCTGCCGAACAGGCATACGATCTCGGAGCGATCTGGCAAGAATGGACTGGAGAAGCGAGCGTGTTTGCGGTTTGGGTAGCGCGCCGCGACGTGTTCCAGCGTGAACGTGAAGCGGTGGAGCTTTGCATGCGCCGACTGCGCGAAGCGTACGCTTGGGGTCAAGAACATCGCGAGCACGTCATCGCTCAAGCCCACGCGATGCATGCGCGACCGGTCGGTTTTTATGAACGGTATTACGAGAAATTGAATTTTACTTTTGACGGCGACGCTCAACGCGGACTGCAGCGCTATTGTAAAGAGCTGCGAGCGATTGGCGCTATCAAAGAGATACCCGCATGCGAACCGGAGGCACCAGGTGTCTCTGCATAATCTGCTCGAGCGAGCCGCAGACGGCGGCCGACTGAACTTTGAAGAAGGCCTCCGGCTGTATCGCGAGGCGCCTCTGCACGAACTGGGAGCGGCGGCCCACGCTCGACGCATGGCCCTCTACCCCACCAGTGACGTCACCTACGTGATCGATACCACGATCAACTATACCAACATCTGTAACGTGCACTGCTCTTTCTGTGCCTTCTTCCGTCCAGAGAAGCATGGCGAAGGTTACACAATGTCGCACGACGACGTACTCGGGCGCGTCAAATGGGCCGCCGATCAAGGTGCGACGCAGATCATGATTCAAGGCGGCGTGAATCCAGAGCTAAAGTTGGAATGGTTCGAGAAACTGTTCCGTCGGGTAGCGGCAGAATTTCCACAGGTGGATATTCACTCGCTTTCCGTATCGGAAGTCGTCGGCCTGGCAACCGTTGAGGGAATCTCGAAGCGCGATGTCCTGCTTCGCCTGAAAGCGGCGGGAATGAAGTCTCTGCCGGGTGCCGGGGCTGAGATTCTAGTAGAGCGAGTGCGCCGGAGGATCAGCGCGCGCAAGGTCAAGCCGGACGAGTGGTTGAGCGTCATGCGCGACGCGCAAATGCTCGGTATGCCCACGACTGCCACTATGATGTTTGGGTCAGTGGAGCGCGATGACGAACGCATCGAACACCTCGAGGTGTTGCGGGCCTTACAAGATGAAACGGCCGGCTTCACCGCTTTTATCCCCTGGTATTACGTGCCGTTTAAAACGCCGCTCGGTGGTCAAGAGTCGACGGGATTGGAATACTTGCGGGTATTGGCGATTTCACGATTATATCTGGACAATTTTCCCCATCTCCAAGCCTCGTGGCTGACGCCGGGATTGAAGATGGGACAACTGGCGTTGTTCTACGGTTGTGACGACATGGGCGGTACGATATTGGAAGAGCAAGTGGTACACGACGCGGGTTCAACCAACGTAGCAACGCGCCGGCAACTCGAGCAACTCATTACCGGCGCCGGATTCGCTCCGGTAATTCGCGACACGTACTGGAACCTGCGTCACGACGTCACGCTAGCGACCGCCTAAAACCTTTTAAGTGGTGTAAGCGATGGTGGCGCCGCCGAGTACCTCATCATCATTCGCGTCGAGTAGCGCTACTAGTTGGCCGGGCGACACGGCGCGCTGAGCGCTTCTGAAGTCAAGATGCAGTATTCCATTGGGGTCAACGCGAGCCATCGCAGGTGCGGGTGTTACCCGATACCGGACCATCGCTCGAACAGCCGTTGCTTCACAAAAACGCTCCGGCCGGATGAGGTTGAGTTCGTCCGCCACCAGCCCAGTCGTAGCCAGCTCCTCCTCTCGTCCCACGATGATGGTGTTCGTCGCCGCGTCGATGCGCGTCACGTAACGCGCACCGTGCCTATTGGCAGGCAAGCCTCGGCGCTGTCCGATTGTGAAGTTGCTGATCCCGCCGTGATGGCCGACCGGTTCGCCGGCAGTGTCTAGGATGGCACCTTCACGACGCGGCTCTGCTCCAATCCGATCGAGTACGCTCCGGTAATCACCGCCTTCAACGAAACAAATGTCCTGCGATTCCGCCTTGTCGTGAACGGGCAAGTTCAGACGCCTAGCGTGTTGGCGCGTTTGACGTTTCTCCATGTTACCCAGCGGAAGTAA
>JALZBG010000019.1:0-7949 GCA_030947645.1 Vulcanimicrobiota bacterium
TGCCGGCAGAGCATACGGTGCCATGTTCAGTTCTTACCCGCCGGTGAAGGCCGTGCGCGCCGGCCTGACTTGGGTCGGAAACAGTGCACCGTACACGCGGCGAGGAAATCGCTTACCCGTGCAGGCAAAAATTGCAAATGCGTGGGCCATGAAGGGCACTAACGTGTAATGATTTCAGGCGTCATCACGAAAACTATGTCCGTTTCGCTATTTTGATACCGCGTCGAGCGGAAAAGCTGACCCAGAATTGGGAGGTCCCCCAGCAGCGGTACTTTGAAGACGTTGCGTGACTCTATGCGCCGGAGCATTCCACCCATAATAATGCTCTCGCCTGCTTTGGTTACGACGTCCGTCGCGAGCCGGCTCGTTTTTAACGCCGGTATAACGAAGGATCCCGTCTGAACTCCGTTTTGAAAGTCCAGGTCGGAAACTTCAGGCGCGATTTTGGTTTCGACGCTGCCGTTTCCAAGGAGCGTCGGCGTCAACTTCAGCCTCACGCCAAATTCCTTATAAACGATACTTACCTGTCCCAGTCCAGTGGAATATGGAATCGGCAACTCACCCCCGACCAAAAACGTCGCTTCATTCCCAGGCATCGTGACGAGGTCGGGGGCGGAGAGCAACCGGGCGTGGCCCTCTTGCAAGATTAGATCCAATGTCGGCACCAAGCGCGTCGTTCGGAAGAACGAACCGATGTTCAATGCGGCTCCGGGCTGCGCTTCGATTATCGGCAAGGATGGCAGTCCCAAGATGATGCTGTTAGGATTTGTTGGGTCCGGCGTCCCTCCTTGTAGACGAACACCGAGCTGACGCAGCGCGGTGCGATCCACTTCGAGTATGTACACCTTCACATCGACCTGACTGGTCGTATCCGAGGCAAGGCGATTGATTAACTTGCCGTCGCTGGCGAGGTACCGGCCCGCTAAGCCGCGCGCGCGATCGAGGATAGCCTGTTCTGCTATTGCGTCTCGAACCCGACCGCTGACAATGACGTTACCTTTTCCATCCGGATCTACACGAATGTCCGATGCCCCGGGCAGCGTTGAGACCTCGTGCTGGAGATCCCCAAGCGGCCGGGCCACGGTGACTGCATTGACGATGGTGTATTTTTGTGCGGCAGCAAATTTTTCAAAGCGCGAAAGAATATCGCTCAGACTTTGGAAATGGGCGCCATCGCTGACCGCCCCGCGAACGACGATAGAATGGTTGAACCCCATGACTTGCACATTGGGATCCGCAAGTGAACCTCGCAACATTTGCGCTAGATCATCCAACTGCTGTTCCGTTACAGTGACTTCATAGCTCGAGCGGCGACCGCGGGCCCACACTAGTACGGTAGTGTGGCCCGGTGACTTCCCGTTGACAACAATTTGCGAGGTTCCGATTGGAACGACTCCGGCGATTCTGCCGTCTCCCACCGCAACCCGCGATAACCCGTCCGCCCGTAAAAGTATCGAGTGTCCTGACTGCACTGAAAGAAGTGTAACTGTGTCCGCAGCCGCCGGATCGCCGAAACAGATACTCGATAGGACGATTGCAGCGGCAGCCAACCCCGAAATTCGAAAAGATGAGAACACTCTACCACGACCCTTCGCGAACATAACGGCTGCAAAAGCACTGCAAAAAAGCAGTCGCCGACCTTGGTACTCATTATGACATGGGAAGGGTCGTTAACGCGTCAACGGGATGTGAACGTTGCGTAAAGATTGACAACAACGCGCGAATGGCCCTTGTCAGCCTCGGCGCCGCAATGCCATGATGAGGCACCGGAAGTGGAGGTTTTCATTGCGGAACATTTTGTATGCAGTCATTTCGACGATTCTTGTGCTTACTGCAACGCCCTCAAAGGCGGCTGAACGGTACGTGCCATTAACCCGCGTGGCGGCGCAGTCAGGATACGTTTATTCTTGGCTTTCCGCAGAAGGAGCGGCTTCAATCTCACGTCCCGGTATGGTGATCGTCATTCGGCCCGGACAAAATTTATACCAAGTCAACGATCGCATCGAAACCACTAACTCGGCACCGCGATTTGCATCGCACGATATCTACGTATCCCGATCTTTGGCGCAGCGGATTGGAGAGCTTGCTCGTCAACAAACAGCAGTTTTGCCATCCCAGGGCGCCCAGTCGATAAAAATATCCTCCGTTCCACTGCAAGGCGCGGTAACGCTGGACGCGCGTCCGCTCGCCGGAAGTGAATCGCTGGTTTTAAATGGCTCAGCGCCGCCATTCCTACCGGTGACGATTACGCTGCTCGCAACGATCTCAAGGGACCTTCCCACGGTTATTGTGAGCCGCCATTACATCCAGGCCGATGCCAAAGGGCGATTTGAGGCGACCGTCCCAATTGCTTCAGACTATATGCGAGGCAGCATTTTGAAGATACTTGCTTCGTCCGTAGGTGCGGCGTCATCAGCCACAGCTCAGGTCATCATTGGTGCCCCCAACGAAGGCGTCTCCGTTCCTGTCGAGCAGTCTTCCGGGGGAGTTAAATAGAGCGATCATTCTTCCACTCACTCAATCACTCACACTTAGGAGAATAACAATGTTCAATAAAGTAACTACCATGCTCCGCGACGACTCAGGAGCGACAATGGTGGAATATGGACTCATGGTTTCCCTCATTGCCATCGTTTGTATCATCGCCGTTACGCTGGTCGGAACGAACCTCAGCACCCTGTTCAATACAATCGCGGGCAAAGTTTAGGCCCATCTCGCGCCACACGAGTCGCTCGAGTGACGGTGCAGGAAAATCGCACTCGCGCGGCTTCGATACGGAGAACTAATGAACGTCTTTAACACAATACTCGCGGATGAGACCGGCGCGACAATGGTGGAGTACGGGCTCATGCTTTCCCTCATTGCCATTGTATGCATCATCGCCGTTACAGCAGTGGGAACGGGTCTCAGCCAGATCTTCACCACAACGGCGGGGTATTTATAAATAACGTGACCGCGGCACTGTGGTTTGTGTTGGCGGCGTGTTTCGTCGCCGGATTTACGGATATTCGCCGGCAACGCATCCCAAACTGGTTGACCCTTTCACTGGCGGTTGGCGGCGTCGGGCTCAACGCTTTGGCTGGCTGGCGCCCTTTCTTCCTTTCCCTTGCGGTGATGACGATTATCCTGTTGGCCGGCACACTCGTGTTTTCGGCCCGAGTCATCGGCGGAGGCGACATCAAACTGATGGCCGCCGCATCAGCGGCGCTCAATTACCCTGATTGTGTTCCTTTTTTACTGTACACGATTATCTGCGGAGGAGTGCTCGCGATCTTTACCTCCGCCGTGCGAGGGCAGTTGCGCGCCACTCTCACTAACGTCGCATTCATGGTCCTACCGTTGCTCCACCGCACGCTGCGCCCGACTACCCCCGCAAAAGTTACGGTAATGCCGTACGCCGTCGCCATCGGCCTGGGCGCACTCACGCTAGCGCTTTCAAAAACCATCGCTCCACATTTAAGGATTCCATTATGAACCCCAAGCGCACCACGTTACTTGTTGCCATCATTCTCGCCCTCGGAACCGGTTGGCTGACGCTCAACTACTTATCGTCGGTCAGACAAGCGAGTTCGTCGCTGGGGCAACCTCGTGACATCCTCGTCGCCCTGCAAGACATTCCGGCACGGGCCACCATAACAACGTCTATGTTTCGTCGCCAAACTCGAGCCGCAAGCCAAGTCGAACCCGATGCGATAGCGGAGCCGGCTAAGGCAACCGGCGCGTTGTCGTTGATTACGATCCCGTCAGGAGCGACGTTGACAGCTTCAAAGATCGGCCGCCCAACAGACGTCGGCTTGCCGGTGCGACTGACGCGAGGAATGCGGGCCGTCAGTATCTCAATCGACAAAGTCAAAGGCGTTTCGGGGCTGCTCCAACCCGGCGATAGGGTTGACGTTATAGCGATACCGCCGCGTTCCGGCACGGAACCACCCCTCGCGGCAACGATTTTGCGCGGAGTGCGGGTCCTTGCATTGGGCAACTCACTAGAGAACGCGGCTGCCACGCCTTCGCCTGAAGAACAAAATTCCACAACTGTGACGCTCGAAGTAACTCCGAAACAGGCAAATCTCATCGCAATGGCCGACGTTAACGCAACGCTGAGATTATCTTTGCGCTCGCCGCGCGAGGCCATTCGTTCTCAGCCCACGGAGTTGCTTGTATTTCCCAAAGCGGACTCCGCCATTGCGCCGGCAGCAGCCGCCGTCGCACCCGCAGCCGCGCCGCAACTACCCCCCACGCAACAGGCGATGCCGCAGCTACCAACCCAGGAGAGCAAACCGCTTGCATTAGCAAGTCCTCCAACGCAACGCTCACGCGGCACCTCGAGCGTCACGGTGATCGACGGAGACCGCGTCGGGTCATCAACAGACGGCCCGGGCGCCGCTCGTCCATGAATTCGCCCCTGTTCGTCTTTGTCGGCGCCAAAGGCGGTTCCGGCACTACCACAATCTGTATGCAAGCGGCTAAAGCGCTCCGCGAAAATGGGAACGTGGCACTGGTCGACGGGGATTTGTTCGCTCGGCGCAGCATGGCGGTCACACTTGATGCGGTGCGCGCACTGGACGTTTCCGAAGCGCAAATCCCTAGCGCCCGAATCGACGGAATGACCCTCGTGGAACTGGCAAAAAGTTATGAGAGCGCTTTTACGATCGACCGGAACGCGGTCGAACGATTCGCCGCATCACTCGATTCATTCAAGGCTATCGTCGTCGACGCGCCACAGCCGCTGGCTGCCGCAGTTCGGCCTTTCACGGTCAGGGCCTCACGCTTTCTTATCGTAGCGGAACCGAATTTACTCGGTATTTCCGGCGCTAAATCGTTAGTGGCCAGCCTTCACCAGTTTGGTATACCTCATAATCGAATGGCTGTCATCATTAACGCTCGCAGCGGTTTTGCAAACATCTCACGTTCCGAAGTAGAGCGCGCTTTGGGATTGCATGTGGTTGCGGAATTGCCCCCGATTACCGACCGCGGATACGCCAAGGGCTTTGCACCATTAAACAAATATTTAGTATCGGTGGCTGCCGAACCACGGCTCGAGTCTCTGGCCCGACCTGTCGAAACTCCGATTGGCGATCGCAGACTAGAGCGTCGCGGTACTTCTAGTGCATCGCCGGATGCCTCGCCCGGTTTGAAGAACGGACGTCCCGCCGTCGACTTCAACGTCAAATCAAAATCTCGGGACTCCCTAAAATTGGCTATTCACGAAGCGTTAGGTAAACGAATCGATCTCGTAAAGGCAAGCCAGGCTCACACCGATGCCACCAAGTTGAGAGAACTGCGCAAGAAAGTGGAGGAGGCGACTCAAGCAATCATCGCCGAGCATCACGAAATCGATTCCGCAGAAGATCTGGCACAGCTCAAACAAGAGATCATCAACGAATCGCTTGGTTTTGGTCCCCTGGAAGATCTTCTGCAGGATCCGGCCGT
Organism: Vulcanimicrobiota bacterium; assembly: GCA_030947645.1. GTDB lineage: Bacteria > Vulcanimicrobiota > Vulcanimicrobiia > Vulcanimicrobiales > Vulcanimicrobiaceae > JALZBG01. The sequence continues at coordinate 5,431 of JALZBG010000019.1, forward strand.
CACCGAAGTTATGGTTAATGGCCCGGATCACGTCTTTATCGAGCGCGGCGGACGGATTGAGCAGACCTCGAAATGCTTTACCAACGGCGCCCAATTGAGGTTGATCATCGAAAGAATCCTCGCGCCCCTCGGCAGACGCATCGACGAATCATCACCGATGGTGGATGCACGTTTAGCAGATGGCTCGCGCGTGAACGCAATTATCGAGCCGCTCGCGATAGACGGGGCGACATTGACCATCCGGCGATTCGGCACGCATCGCCTTCAAAGCGACGATTTGCTTCGAATAGGCGCCGTGAACCAACCGATTCTCGATTTTTTGCGCGCGGCCATCGAGGCCCGCTTGAATATTTGCGTAAGCGGAGGAACCGGCTCGGGCAAGACCACATTTTTGAACATTCTTTCGCAGTATTTACCAGAACGCGAGCGCATCATCACAATTGAAGATGCTGCCGAACTCCTGCTCGCCCAGCCACACGTCGTGCGACTGGAATCGCGTCCGGCGAATATCGAAGGCCATGGAGAAGTTCGCATCCGCGATCTAGTTCGAAACTCATTACGTATGCGGCCGGATCGAATTATCGTCGGCGAATGCCGCGGCGCCGAAGCGCTTGATATGCTTCAGGCGATGAACACCGGCCACGACGGGTCGCTAACGACCGTTCACGCGAATACAGCGCGCGACGCGCTGTCGCGTATCGAAACGATGGTCCTGATGGCAGGCTTCGATCTTCCCGTCAGAGCGATTCGCGAACAGATCGCCAGCGCCTTGGATATCGTGATCCAAACCTCCCGCCTGCGTGACGGCAGCCGTAAAGTTACCAGCATCTCCGAAGTCGTGGGGATGGAGGGCGAAATTGTGACGATGCAAGAGCTCGTGCGCTTCGCACAGCACGGCGTAGATAAAGAAAACATCGTCCGGGGAGAGTTCCAATACACGGGCGTTCAGCCCCAGTGTCTGCGCCGCTTTGAAGAATACGGGATCACCTACGATCCGCGCGGTCTTGCTACGCTCACATCGCCGACGGCCTTATGGTAGCAACGATTGCTCCCTTCGCAATCTTTTTCGGCGTTTCCGCAACGGTAGCATTGGTCTTTCTTTCCCTGTGGGGAGGGGTCAACGCGCGGACGACTCGCAAAGTCGGTGGTTTGAGCAGCCAATTAGACCGCGCGGGAATTAAACTAAAGGTCGAAGAGATCGTTTTAGCCATCCTCGGAATCGCCGTCGTACTTTGGATTGCCGCGTCTTTGCTTCTGCATCCATCGCTCCTTGGCGGCCTTGCCATGCTTCCAGTCGCCGTGTCGCTGTCTGCGGGAGCTTTCTTCTTATGGGTTAAAATGAAAGTTAAGCGACGGTTGAGTGGGTTCGTGAAACAGTTGGAACTTGCTCTACGCCTCATGGCGGGTGGTTTGCGCGTCGGATTGGGGCTGCGGCAGTCGCTTGTTTTGGTAACAGAAGAGATTCCCGAACCGGCCAAACTCGAATACATGCGGGTCATTGGGCAGACAAACATCGGCGTTAACATCTTCGATGCGCTCGACGATTTGGCAGTGCGAATGCCCAGTAACGAAACGCTTATGATGGCCCGCGTTATTCGCATTCAGTCGCAGACCGGCGGCGACCTGGGTAAAATTCTGGAACATCTAGCCGGAACGATCAAAGACCGTCGCAGCATCGGCCGAAAGATTGATTCGCTGACATCCGAAGGCAAAGCGAGCGCTGCCGTACTCATGGCGCTGCCCCTATTGGTTGGGGGGTTCATTTGCCTGACTCAGCCGGAAATGGGGCACGCGCTGCTATTTACCTTCATCGGCCGTGCCGCGCTGTGCATTGTTGCGGTCTTAGAAACGTTGGGCATCTTTACGATGGCACAGATTCTCCGGGTGAACGTTTGATGCCGGCTTTTTACGTTCTCATTCCGATTTTAGGTGCGGTTTGCGCATTCTTGTTTGCCATATCGCTTATTCCGACGAAAAGTGTACTCGCGACGCAGTTGGAAGTACTCGAAGCAGCAAATTTCAACGGCCCTGATAAAAGAAAGCTGTCCTTTGAGCGCGTCTTCAGTGGCGAACGCAGAAGCATCCTGCGTCGCCAGCTTCTTGAGGCCGGGTGGTATACGGTTACGCCGGCGCAGCTGGGATTGCGCGTCATCGCCTGCGGCGGGATCGGCGTCGTGCTCGCGCTCTCTATTTTGCGGTTCGTCCATCTTCCGCTCTTTTTTGTAGTGGCTCTCGCCGTAATCGTGGCGATTTGCGCCACGTATGCCCCGTTGTTCAAGCTCAACTCGGCAATTGCCACTCGCAAAATTGCAATACAAAAGGCTCTGCCCGATTTTTTAGACATGGTGGCCACTACCGTTCAAGCCGGACTGTCCGTTAGCGCGTCACTGGCTTATGCCATTGACGCTGCGCCCGGACCGCTTGGCGACGAAATAAAAGAGGCGCTGGCGGAAATGAGAGTCGGTCGACCCCGCTCAGAGGCTCTCAAAGCAGCTGCCGATCGCGCACGACAGGAAGCA
>JALZBG010000019.1:7959-18311 GCA_030947645.1 Vulcanimicrobiota bacterium
GCACAATGATTACGGCGATAACTCAAGCGGAGAAGTTGGGTGCAAATATTTCTAAAGTGCTTAACGAAATCGCAGAAGATACGCGCCATCAACGAATCATGCTCGTCGAGGAGCAAGCAGCAAAGCTTCCGGTAAAAATGGTATTCCCGATGGCCTTTTTTATGTTGCCGTCACTGTTTGTGATCATTTTTGGCGCCGTCGCCGCCAAGCTTTTGGCAAAATAGTCACGTGATTTCCGTTATCGCAGGAGCTCTTTTTTTGGGTTGCGCTGGATGGCTTGGCGTTTGGCTCAGCAACCTGGTCTGCAAGCGGTTCGAAGGCTTTGAAGACGGGCCGCCGCGGGGAAATCCTCCGAGCACCTGGCTGGTTGGAGCGTGCACTCTGATTGGCGGAATCTTAATGGCCCGTGGCATTGAACCTTCGCAGTTTGCCGTCGTTTCACTGATCGTTGTTGCTTTGGTGGCCTGCTGGTGCAGCGACATGGTTTGCGGACTCGTTCCCGACATCTTCACGCTGGGTCCGCTCGCGGTGCTCCTTTTGGTGGCCCTGTGGCAACACAATTGGTGGCTGGTCATCTCGGCAGCTATTTCCTTCGTGCCCTTTGCCGGCGCCGCGGCCCTTTCGCACGGGCTCGGGATGGGCTGGGGCGATGTCAAGCTGGCGACTTTGGGGGGCGCGTTTTTGGGTGCAAGGACTGCCATGTTTGCACTCGCAGCTGCCTGCATCGTCGCAGTCGTCGTCAATCGAATCGCGGGGATGCGGCGTGGACCAATCGCATTGGCGCCATATCTCGCAGCTGCTATCGGGCTTGCCATTCCAGTTGGAGCACTTCTGTAAATGCCCACCCTACGCAATGCAACAACGGGCGAAATCATTGCCGCTAACGTGACCCGCGCCAACAGTTTGCTGCCCCGGGCCCTCGGTCTTCTCCCTCGTGCGCAAGTCGCAGCCGACGACGGACTCTGGTTCGACAACTGTTGGGCCATTCACACCGTGGGAATGCGTGCCAGTATCGACGTGATCTTCTTGGACCGTTCGAAAAAGGTAATTAAGGTTCTTTCTTCCGTGCCCTCATTTCAATTCGCCGTTGTGTGCCTTCGTGCCAAGACTGTGATCGAACTTGGTGAAGGCGCATTGATAGGGCGCGACGTCTTAATCGGTGACCGCCTCTCGCTCGAATGAGTGAGAAACGCGCTTTCGTACCGGCTTCCTAACCGCCAGAACGCAGCACAGCATCAGTGCCACGAGCGCAATCCATGTCGGTAGTTTCAGCAATAAAAAAATCGGATGCCCCGTAGCATCACGAGACCGTACGTACGCGGCCCAACCGCCCTCTGCAAGCGAAGCATCCACTGGAAGATGCAGCGCAGGGTGTAAAAACGATGCGGGTGAGGCGTGAGCGCTGGCGAAGAGCAATGCAGTCAAAATTATAGCGCTCGCCAGCGCGGCCCGGAGTGCAACCTCCAATCGGAAACCGGCCAGACGCCACGTAAGCCACCCCACCAGCAATACTGCTAGCGGAATAAGCGGCGGCAGAATGGCAACGCGTTGCCACGGGACAGCGAGCCCGAGTAACGCGGCAACGGCGAGCACCCGGTACTCTCGGAGGTAGCGAACCACCAGTAGCGCCAGCGGTACTGCAGCAGCGATTTGAGTGACGTGTATGAACGGCCCACCGATCACCGAAAACGCAGCCGGAAGCGCCACCGTTATCGCAGCCACTTTCCAGCGATCGCGCAGCTTGCCGCACAGCGCAATTCCGGCCACCATCAGCGCAAAGTACGAAACTTCTCCTCCAAGAACGGCGCCCCGATCGGCAACTCCGAACCGGTGCAGCAAATAGGTGAAGCTGAACTGCGCGTCGCGCGGCGCTTCAGCTAATGCGTGCGCCGGCAGGACGCGCAACAGGTATTCGATATTTTGTCCCACGCCCAGCACACTCAAAGAAAGCGCGGCTAGCAAAACCACTCCCACTAACAGCGGGAAACGTGCTCGAGGGGTCCACAGAAAAACTGCGAGTACTGCAGGCAGCGCCAAATGCGGCTCAATCATTGCAAACATCAGCGCTGCGGCGGCGCTCCGCGGCTTGCCCCGCTTTAAAAATGCTGCGGCCGCACTTAGCGCAGCCACAACGATGGAGACTAGTTCGCCGTAGGGAACAGAGACCACGACCAGAGATAGCGAAATTGCCGCAAGCACGACAGCAGCCCCACTGCCCGTAATATCGGTGAGAGCGATGATGCAAAGCACCACAGCCGAAGCTAAAATTACCGCCCACACCCACACGGCCATCTTGTAGGGGAGCTTCGCGAGCGGTACAAACAAGGCCAACGCGTACCCGGGCAATGGTGCGGGGAGAGCTACCGCTTCGGTGGCTTTGTAAAAACCGGCGGGAACGGGCCCAGATTCACATTCGTACAATGGTTGTGTGTGGTAAGGATCTCGGTGCTGCGAAACGATCGCTCCCGCGCAGTAAAACGCCCGAAAATCCGCCATTAGCCCATTTCCCCGGGCAGCGGTACGCACTTCGGCGCCGCAAGCTATCACCGTTGCCACGACGACGATTGCAAAAGCATAACTTGCCCGTTGGTTCACTAAAACAGTTTGTTACGTAGGAGGGGCGATGAGCTCCTCGACACGGCGCTTTGAAAATAGTGTGTTCGCATCTTCCTGTTGTAGCTTGCGAAAGTAGTCGGACGCCGTTTGTGCATCGTGATTTTCCGAGGCCAGCGCCGCCAACCGCTCTAGGACCGATCGAAACATATTGCCGAAAACCTGAGCCTGAGAAACAAACCACTCTTGGGGTTCATCGCCGCAAAGTAGCGGGCCGCCGTAGAGGCGTTCAGCGGCCCGATAGTGTCCCCTCGCTTGGAGTGCGTTACCGTTGCCATACTCATCGTCACCACGCCTCACGTGTTCGCAAAACCTCCGCACATCGAGAACTGTTCTCTGCGAATGTATTACGACTTCGGCGCCGACAGCAAAGTAATGCTCGACCAGGTCGTACGGGACGACAGCCGCGAGGGATTTCCGAATGTTGCTGCAAGCAGTTCGCAGGCTTTGGGACGCTAAGTGGTTGTCTGTACCCGCCCAAAACGTTTCGATTAATTCCAAACGGGATGCACTTCCGTTTGCCTTAAGGAGCAGATACTTGAAAATCTGTTGATCGCGCCGGCGTGCCCAAATGACGGGCTGCCCGTTAATGGTGGCTTCAAACCGGCCCAAGAGGCGAACGATTAACGGCTGGCTCCCCTGCTGGTCAGTTTCCAGCGGCGCCGCGTATTGCGTGAGAAGTCCTCGGACGGGACGATACGGTTCGTATCTGTCCTCCACTCGCTTTACGAACAACCCCCGTTGTTCGAGCGATTCCAGTTCGACCTGCCCGCCATTCGCTCCCGATAGTATTCTCTGTGCGTTACTATCTTTTTTTGCAAAGACACGATCGATTTCGGCTCTGATGAAACCAACAAAAAGATAGCCCATTTCCCAATGCCAATGTTCGTAAGCCCTGTTTAAAGATCGGTTTGAGGTGAGTGCGTGTCGGACTGAAGCTCCCACCACAGCCGCCCAACCATCGCTTTCTTCCCGTAACCTTTTTACTTCCGCAGGAAGATGCACAACGCCCAAGGCGTCAGCCAGCGCGGCTATATCTTCGCCGTTGAAGTGCAACATGGAGGCGTCGCAAAGAACAACCGTCCCGTGCGCCAGCATAGATGCGAAATTGACGACGCTCCGAGTGCGAGAAGCGAAAATGTACGTGGTTTGTGGCGGGCTCTCGTGCAACAACGCATTGAGCTCTTGACGGACGACCGGCAAGGCTAAATCAATGTCATCGAAAACTAATTCGCACGGCCGACGATGCGTCAAAAGAGCCGCTAGTACTTGCTCGTAGGAAGGCGCGGAGCAGTGTTCTTTGAACGCGCCGGCTATCGCCCGGCGAATTTGTTCGACTGTTGTGCTTTGGTTCAAACAGAAATAGAAAGCATCCCCCGACCGCATCGTCACGTACTGCGTAATGGCAGTCGTTTTGCCCGACGCCGCCGGTGACGCGACAAGTCGTAGCGGCGTCGTGGAGTGGCGCAGTAACCAATCGGAAATGCGGGAGCGCGGGATGAGCACCGGCGACGAGCGCGCGGCAGCACAATTCATTATGGATGTACCCCTGTGGGACGCGCCCAAAAGAGCTTAAAAGCTAGCTAGCACTTACAGAGTACGCTTAGGAGTTTCACAATCCTTGTCTGGTAAGCAAGGTAAGCGAAGACTTAACGCTGTTCCGCCAACGATACTTCCAATAACCGCAAGTTAACTTTGGATTAATTTTTGGTCCCGGCAACTCGGGAGGTACTGACGGCACACAGGCGATTCGATGCCAGCGCCGTACGTCGTGTCTATCCCTAAAAGCATTAAAAGCATTTTGAAACTGCGCATTCCGTTCGTTTTATGGTTCAGTTGCACCGCGATCGCGTCCATACTTATTGCGCCTGCGCTGCTGAACGCGGGCATCAACAGTGACATGGTGTGGCAACGATTTCTCGGGGCGCAAATTCTCGAGACGCATCGGATCCCCACGCACCTGGGCACGGAAACGCTGAGCGCACCCGGCGCCCCCTGGGTACCGCAGGAGTGGTTGTTGGGACTTGCGCTGGCTCTCGCTCAACGTGCGCACACATATGTGCTCTTGGTCGCTGCTTCAATCTTCGCGGTAATCGCAACCATGTTTCTCGGTGCTGCGCGCACTCGTCGGCGCGTGGCAGCTCAGCCGCTGTTTCTGGCGCTCTGCGTTATACTGATCGGTCTGTCGACTCTGGAGTCGTTCGGGGTTCGTGCGCAGGTGTTTGCGTGGCCGCTCTTTGCGTTGTTACTGTTGTTACTCGACGATGGTAGTGCAGTTGTGTGGTGGTGCCTCCCGCTCACCGCACTATGGTCAAACTTGCACGCGAGCGTTGTGTTAGCGCCGGTGATGGCATTTCTCTACGCAGTGGGAGCGCTTATCGATGAACACGCCTGGACTCCACGGGCAATACGCTACTTCCTGTTAGTGCCGCTACTGTTATTATCTGCCTGTGTGAATCCATTTGGGTGGCATTTGCCCTTTTACGCAATTGCGCTTCAGCACAGCCCGGTCCGTGCTTTCATCACTGAGTGGCAACCGACCGGAATCAGAGATTACACCCTGTGGCTTTCGATCGTTCCGATCTGTCTCGGCGTTGCATTACTTTACTGGCGAAAGCGTTGCGCCTTCGCTTCCGCGGACGTGATGGTGGTGTTGGCGTGCGCATATCTTTCTTTAAGCGCCAGCCGTAACATCCCCATTTTTTCTATTGCGGTTGCGCCGATTGTTTGCGCCGGGCTTGCGGAAGCGTTTCCGCTGGGAGACTCATCCCGCGAACATCCTATCGAACGGGCCTTGCAAGGACTGGTCGCCCTTGTTGTGCTACCGGCAATCTGTTGGTTTTCTTTTCATCACTCAACTATATCTTATCTCCGCGAAGGAATGCTTTTACCCACGGATGCGATAAACTTTATCGGCGAAAGTCGGGGCCAAAAGCGGCTGTTTTGCTACGATTTTGCGCATTGCAGCCTTGCGCTGGGGCGCCCCGGATTCCGAACCTTCATGGATGGTCGATGCGACCCGTTCCCATGGCCCGTCTGGGAGCGTTATCGCACGGTCATTCAGGTTAGACGCGGCTGGGAGCGCGTATTAGACGACTATCGCATAACTCACGTGCTGACGAAGGATGCCGCACAACTAACGCGTTCCATCGGTGCGAGCGGCCATTGGAAGCGAATCTATCATCAAAATGGATACTCCGTCTTTGCACATGCCAAGTTTCGAAACGATTCCAGCCGGCACGTTGGGTTACCGCCTCTTACGGTAGGTATTTCGCTCAAAAACAGCTGACGTTGGGGTATGCGAGACACGGCATGATACTTCGCGGCGCTCTATCCCCGATTCGATGGGGTTTGCGCCGGGCGGCGGGACTGCACACTTGTTCGGTAGATCTCCTTCGGGGCCGAGTTCCTACATATATAAACGGCGTTGTCAGCATCGGATTGAACGATATGCGGCATTAGCCGCAAGGATTTCCTTGTTTTACACGAACGAGTGTGTATTGCCAACATCTTAATCCCATTTGCATTCGCGGCTACGCTGGTGGCGGGCGCGATTGCCGGCGGTCTGCTCGTCTTTCTGCTCTCGCGCGTGCACATGGCGCGGCTGGAAGAACGACTCAGCGCTTCCAATCGAGAGAGCGGCGTGGGTAAAACTTTGTTGGAACAAACGCAAGCAGAACTGCGCTCCAAAGCTGAAGCACTTGCGTCAACGGCGGCCGCACTGGAAAGCGAGCGTTCAGCGCTTACGAATACCATTAAGGCACTGAGCGCCGAGGCATTGCACGATAACCGCGAGTCGTTTCTGACGCTGGCCAACGAAACGCTTGGCAAATTTCAAGAAAATGCCAAAGGCCAACTCGAGCAGAGGACACAAGCCTTCGATGCACTCTTGCGTCCCGTCAGCGAGACGTTGAGCAAGTTGGATAGCAACGTTCGGGAGCTTGAAAAGTCGCGGGAGGGCGCGTACGGCGAACTTCGTCAGTATTTGGGCGTCTTGAGTGACGCTCAGCTGCTGCTTCAGAAAGAAACTCGCAATCTCGTGGCGGCACTGCGCTCGCCAACGGTGCGCGGCCAGTGGGGAGAGATCCAGCTCAAACGCGTCGCGGAGCTGGCCGGTATAGAAGCGCTGTGCGAGTTTCAAGAACAGTTTTCGAGCGATGACCTTGAGCGGAAGGCGCGCCCGGATTTGGTGGTGCGGCTCACTCCGCAAAAGGTGGTCTACGTCGATGCCAAAACTCCGCTCGGCGCATATCTCGACGCCGCAGAAAGCTCAGACGACACCACGCGGAAAGAAAAATTTGCGCAGCACGCGCGGCAAATTCGTGCGCACGCTACGTCGCTTAGCCGGAAAACGTACTGGAAGTTTAGCGATGAGTCGCCCGAGTTCGTTATACTGTTTCTACCTGGCGAACAATTCTTGGGAGCGGCGCTCGATGCAGATCCCGCGCTCAGCGACGATGCAGCAAAGCAAAAAGTCATCATTACCACACCAACGACCCTCATCGGCCTATTGAGGGCGATTTATCACGTTTCACAACACGAGCAGGCAGCAAAGCGAGCCCATGAAATTACCGAACTTGGCAATTCGCTCTACAAGCGTTTAGCGACCTTGGGGGAACATTTTTTAAAGGTAGGTTCCAGCTTGCAACGCAGCGTGGAACATTATAACGATGCGGTCGGGTCGCTGGAACGCAACGTCATGTCGAGCGCTCGGAAATTCAAAGACCTGGGCTCCGCTTCGAGGGAAGTCGAGATCTCACCGATGGAACCGGTCGACCTTGCGGTGCGTACCGCAAACGTCCCGGAGTTCACTCCACTGCTGGAACCAATTTTACCCTACCAAGAAGAGCCGCTCGAACTAGCGGAGCGAGCGGTGGGGGAATTGCCTAACGAGCTTCGCTAGGTGCCAGTGTTTGGAGAGCCGCCAGCGCATTGCTCACGTGTTTGTCAGGATTCAGTGCGCGATAGCGCGTCCGCCATTCTGCCTTCGCAATCCAAGAATCAATCGTTGCGCCGGACAATCTTCAAACCGGAATCCGCTGCAACGACGAACTCAGTGCCGCAACGCCGAGCAGCGTGACAGCGCAGCCGGCGGCATCTTCGGCACGGAGGTTCCTGGAATCGCCGATCGTTGTCGTTTTCGCGATCTGCGCCGGCTTCGCGATTGTTCGGATGGCGACGGTTCCTGGAGACGGCGATATCTTTTGGCAACGGTGGCTAGGCAGCGTTATACTAGCTACCCGAGAGGTACCCCGTGCGCTCGGAGATGAGGTGACATCGGCGGTCGGTTCCCCTTGGGTCGCGCACGAATGGCTGTTCAGCGTGGCCTACGCCTGGCTTCAGATGCACGGCTTAGGTGTAATCGCTGTTGTGGGCTTGGCGGCGTGCGTCATGGGTGTCCTTATACTAACCGCGTTGCGAACGCTCGACCTCGGAGCATCAATCACGTCGACGATTGCCGCAATGGTCATCACGACTCTTACTATGATGTCTGGGCTTGGGATTCGTGTTCAGATTGTGTCTTGGTTGTTCGTTACAATATTTCTGAAACTTCTTCCTCAGAAACGCGTTCGCTGGATCTTAATTATCCTAACGGTGGTTTGGGCAAACCTTCACGCGAGCGTGGTCATCGCCCCGATTATCATAGGTGCTTATGGAGTTGGGCGCACCTTAGATCATCGTCGCGAGGGCCTACCGCTGGCGCTACTTACTATACTGACCGCCGCGGCAACGCTAGCAACACCGTTCGGATACGTCCTACCGACGTATGCGTTTTCAATATTATCGAATTCGCTCATCCATCAGCTAACAACGGAGTGGCAGGCACCCAGCGTTTGGGCGCTCCTAATCGGACTTTTGTGTATCATACCAATTGCGTTGATTCCCCGCGATCGTATTGGGTCCGGAGAACGGCTCGTTGTACTCCTACTTTTCCTGATGATGGCTGACGCCGTTAGGAACATGCCGCTTTTCTTTATTGGGGCCGCTCCACTCGCCGCGGCAGCACTTCCATTTCGCTCCCGGGTTCTTGTTGCCGAGTCAGCAAACGCTGTTGCATTTGGATTGTTTGTAAGCGTGGGAACGTTTGTCACAATTCTCCTTACAGTCCACGCGTTCGGTAAAGCGTCAGCGCCGCTTCCCACGTTTGCGGCGCAGTACATAACGAACTTGCCTGATACGCGAGTATTTTGCAACGATTTTGCCTGGTGCGGAATGGTTGTAGGGCACCCTGGCGTGCGGGTTTTTTTGGATGGCCGGGCCGATCCATTCCCGCGCAGCGTCTGGGCAGACTACAAAACGATCCGTTTTGAATCTACTTGGAACAGTGCTTTGAGGCGCAACGGGCTAAATACAGTTTTGGTAGCACGTACCGACGGGCTCACGCGACGTCTATCGACATCCGCTCTTTGGGTTCGCGTGTACAGTGACCGGTACTACGAGGTATACAGATCTGCCATGTGCCAGAGAAAACTTTGGACCACTCCCGAGCAGTGGTCAGTTGACCGGGTCGGGCGGAAATTGCCTAGCCAGCTGCGCTAACGTGCCAGTGCTTTCAGGGCCGCCAGCGCATTGCTCACGTGTTTGTCAGGGTTCAGGGCGCGATAAACGTATGCAATTTTCCCGTCACGAGCAATTACGTACGAGACACGGTCGGCGAGATTGGGCGCCAGCTTCAAGACTGAATCGTAGCGCCTCGCAATCTTCAGATCGGGATCCGCTGCCACGGCGAACTTGCTGCGACACTCGCTCACTCCAAACTTATTGAGGGTTGCGATGGAGTCGTGAGAAACTCCAATCACCGTTGCGCCATACTTCTTAAAAGCACCGATATTGGCAGCGAAGTTGTGCGCTTCCAGCGTACACCCTGGAGTGAACGCCGCCGGGTAGAAATACAGAACGACCGGGCCGTGTGCGAGCGCAGTTCTCAAGTCAAAATCGAACGTCTTGCCACCCAGTGACGCACGCGCCGCAAAGGTTGGCGCAACCTCTCCTGGCTTTAGCGCTGCCGATGCGGGTACAGCCAAGCCGACCAGGAGTAGTAAGCAACCTGCGACGACTTTGCGGTTCACAGGCCGATCATCCGGGCAATGACCAAGCGTTGCACTTCGTTTGTTCCCTCTCCGATTTCGTTGATCTTTTGATCCCGGTACATCCGGGATACGGGATATTCGTCCATGAATCCGTATCCCCCATGGACCTGCACCGCCTCGTTAACGACACGGCGCGAAACTTCCCCGGAATAGAGTTTGGCCAAGCTGGCGCTCATGCCGAAATCCCGTCCTTCGTCCTTTTCCCACGCCGCTTTGAGAACCATCAATTTGGCGTGCTCGATTTCCATAAGCATGTCGACCAGCTTGAACTGGATCGCTTGGAATTTAGAGATAGGTTTCCCGAACTGCTGCCGCTCCTTGGCGTATTTGAGGGCCTCGTCGTAGGCTCCCATGGCCAATCCCACAGAAAGTGCCCCGACCGATATGCGCCCACCATCTAAAATAGTCAAGAAATTTTTCAGGCCCATTCCGCGCTGACCTAACATACACTCGTTGGGCACCCGCGCATCGACGAACGACAGCTCCCGTGTGTCGGAAGCCTTCCAACCCATCTTCTTATAGCGCTTACTGCGTGAAAATCCGGGCGTATCTTGGGGCACGGCAAAGGTGGTGATTTCCGAACGCCCATTTTCATCTTTCCCGGTAACGGCGGTGATCGTCGTGCCGCCGGTTATGTCGGTTCCGCTG